>JAEWOM010000129.1 GCA_023399675.1 Bacteroidota bacterium | reverse complement strand
GAGAAAAAGAGGGCAGGTAAAAAATTATAATTATATACAATATTATGTCAGTAAATTTCAAACCATTGGCGGACAGAGTTCTGGTAGAACCAACCGCAGCTGAAACCACCACTGCTTCAGGATTTATCATTCCGGACACTGCAAAAGAAAAACCACAGGAAGGAACAGTAGTAGCTGTTGGACCCGGTAAAAAAGACGAGCCTACCACTGTACAGGTTGGCAACAAAGTTCTTTACGGAAAATACTCCGGTTCTGAACTGAAACTTGACGGTAAAGATTATCTGATAGTGAAGGAAGGAGATCTTCTGGGAGTGATTGGCTAAAAAGATAATGATAGAAAAAGGATCTAAAGTAAGGCACAGTATTCCGGAAATTGACAGAATTAAAGGAATTATGAGTGTTATTGAAATTAAAGAAAAGTATGCCGTTTGCGGCTATCTTGAATTTTCTAAAATAGACGAACCTTTCACTATTTATCTTTTAAAAGATCTCATTTTACAAAAATAAAAATCAAATAATTTACTTAGAAATTAAAAATGGCAAAAGAAATAAAATTCGATATCGAGTCAAGAGACGCACTGAAAAGAGGTGTTGATGCTCTTGCTAACGCAGTAAAGGTTACATTAGGTCCAAAAGGGCGCAACGTAGTTATTGAAAAATCTTTCGGGGCACCGCACGTAACCAAGGACGGTGTTTCTGTGGCTAAAGAAATTGAGCTGGAAGACAAAGTGGAAAATATGGGTGCACAGATGGTGAAGGAAGTTGCTTCCAAAACCAATGACATCGCAGGTGACGGTACTACCACTGCAACTGTTCTGGCTCAGGCAATCGTTCGCGAAGGTCTGAAAAACGTAGCAGCAGGTGCCAACCCAATGGATCTGAAAAGAGGTATCGACAAAGCAGTAGTTGCAGTAGTTGAGAATCTGAAGACCCAGTCTCAGGAAGTGGGTGATGCATCCGATAAAATCAAGCAGGTGGCTACAATTTCTTCCAACAACGATGAAACCATCGGTTCCCTGATTTCTGAAGCTTTCGGAAAAGTAGGTAAAGAAGGAGTAATCACCGTTGAAGAAGCAAAAGGAACAGACACTACAGTTGATGTGGTGGAAGGAATGCAGTTTGACAGAGGATATCAGTCACCGTATTTCGTGACAAATCCTGAAAAAATGCTTACCGAACTGGAAAACCCATACATCCTGCTTGTGGAGAAGAAAATCTCTTCGATGAAAGAACTTCTACCGGTTCTGGAACCGATTGCACAGGGCGGAAAATCCTTGCTGATCATTTCTGAAGAAGTTGAAGGAGAGGCTTTGGCAACCCTGGTTGTTAACAAACTAAGAGGTTCGTTGAAGATTGCTGCAGTAAAAGCACCAGGATTCGGTGACAGAAGAAAAGCAATGCTGGAAGACATCGCGATCCTTACCGGTGGACAGGTAATTTCGGAGGAGAGAGGTTTTACTATGGAGAATGCTACTTTGGAAATGCTCGGAACTGCGGAGAAAGTAACTATCGACAAAGACAATACAACGATTGTGAACGGTGGTGGTGAAGATGCTCAGATCAAAGGCAGAGTGAGCCAGATCAAGGCGCAGATGGAAACCACAACTTCTGACTACGACAGAGAAAAACTTCAGGAAAGACTGGCTAAACTTGCCGGTGGAGTAGCAGTACTTTATGTTGGTGCAGCATCTGAAGTGGAAATGAAAGAGAAAAAAGACCGTATTGATGATGCGCTTCATGCGACCAGAGCTGCAGTAGAAGAAGGAATTGTACCTGGAGGAGGTGTTGCCCTGGTAAGAACTATTTCTTCCCTGAACGATATGAAAGGTGCAAACCAGGATGAAGAAACCGGTATCAAAATCGTGAAAAGAGCGATTGAGGAGCCTTTAAGACAAATCGTAGCCAATGCAGGTGGTGAAGGTTCTGTGATCGTTGCAAAAGTAGCGGACGGAAATTCAGATTTCGGTTACAATGCGAAAAACGACGAGTACGTTCAAATGTACGAAGCCGGAATCATCGACCCGACAAAAGTAGTACGTGTAGCACTGGAAAATGCTGCTTCCGTAGCAGGAATGTTGCTGACTACAGAATGTGTGGTTACTGAAATTCTGAAGGATGAACCTGCAATGCCAATGGGCGGCGGAGGAATGCCGGGAATGATGTAAAAGGCGGGAAGATGGAAGACGGAAGTCCTTTCAATACATAAATGAAATCCGTTCAGATTTTTCTGGGCGGATTTTTTATTTAAAACTAAACCACTATTCCATTAAGTCACTTTAACTTTCCGAAAAATAATTCATCTACCTTAAAACATTTTATGAACTCCTTGAAAACTTTCTTGCCTGTCCTTCTAATCGCAGTACTTTCAGTCGCTCTGTTTTCGGCACAAAAAACTGAAACACCTGACAGAAATTCACCGATGCGCGACAAGGTGAAAACACGCGAAGTGCAGGCGACGCGACAAAACGTTGAAATTCCGGTTATGGCAACTGCACAGAATATCAGCGTGCTCATGAAAGAAAAGAAAGCCGTTTTCCTGCATTACGGTTTTGCGCCTCTTTACAATAAGGATTTCGAAAAAAAATACGGCGTCAAAATTATTAATAAAGGCTGCGTGATGCTGCCGGGCGAACAGAAAGATGCAGAAAGAAATAATAAAATCGTTGCTTCTTACCTGACTAAAAACTTCGGTGAAGCCTGGAAGCAAGATCTTGGATTCAAAATAAACTGATCAGTAACAGAATAAACAAACGCCCGGACTAATTGTGCCGGGCGTTCCTATTTTGTGATTTGGTGCTTGCTTTTTATTGCTTCGCTTTGGTGTAATATTCTGCAACTTTGTTCCAGTTTACCACATTCCAGAAACTCTGGATATAATCCGGTCGCTTATTGTGATACTTCAAATAATACGCGTGCTCCCAAACATCCATCGCCAACACCGGCGACCCGGAAATCTCTGCTCCCGGCATCAACGGATTGTCCTGATTTGGCGTACTTCCTACTGAAAGTTTTCCGGCCTTGTCTGAAACCAACCACGCCCAACCGGAGCCAAAACGATCGGCACCGGCCTTGGAAAACTGTTCTTTAAAAGCATCAAAAGAACCGAAATCCCGCTGAATAGCCGTCATCAACTCACCTGTAGGTTCTCCACCGGCATTCGGACCGATCATGTCGAAAAACAGATTATGGTTGTAATATCCACCCGCATTATTTCGCAAAGCGGAGTTATTCATATCCATATTTCTGAGTACTTCTTCGATGGTTTGCGAAGCCTGCGCTTTGCCTTCCACTTCTTTATTGAGTTTGTTCAGATAACCGACGTAATGCTTGGAATAATGCACATTCATGGTTTTCGCATCGATATTATCGCCCAAAGCATCGTACCCGTAAGCGAGAGGAACTATTTTAAAGGTTCCCGGATCAGCAGATACATCGGCTGGTTTTCCCAGATCTTCATTAGTTTCTGCAGTTTCAGTGGTGGTAACGCCGGAAGTGTTGGCTGTATCGGTCGTTTTCTGCTCGCAGGAAGTAAATACCAGGGCAAATACCGCCGCCGTCATCGTGGTTTTTAATAATTTCATTTTATTTTTTTTTGATTTGAATGGATCAAATTTACTCAAAATCCTGCGCTCTGTCATTGCAGGAACTTTGTAATTTATTCCACAATTTGTTGTTTTTCAGCTGTATGCTGCTTTGAACTGCGCGATCAGTTCATCAATTTTCTGTAAGTGCAGAAAAACAGTTTTTACTTCGACGTACTTCGGAGACTTGTAAAATACTTCGTGGAAATCCATATTTCCGTTTCCTACTTTTACAATTTTGATCACTTCTATCCCCAAGTCCTTGAGTTCCTGCTTGAATTCTAAAAATTCATCCTGAATATGTTCCACTATAAATGCGTTTAAACCTCAAATTAACTGTATTTTTTTGAATTATATGTTTCAGAAATCACAGAGATTTTTGCACCTGATTTTTTTGTGAATGTTTATCTTCGCGCGTCAAAATGGTGTATTATGCTGTCAAAAATAATCGTTCACAGGGTAGGTAACAAAATCAACCAGGAAAACCTGATCGTTTCTCAGGAAGAACTGAAATTAGATGAAGACATGGCAGAACTTCTGTCAGATTTTTTCCTGAAAGCATTCAAATCGGAAGAACAGTTTCAGTTTTACCATGATTCTTATTTAACGAACAACCCGGTGTACAGCTTTGTTTCCGAAATTTTTGAAGACCCGGCTAAATTCGTCTGGGAAAGCGAAAATATCGCAAAACATCTTTATGATGCTGCTGAAAATCCACGTGTGCAGGGAGGGGAACTGTTTATCTGCTATTTTGAAGGCGAGGAAAATACCGATGGAAATAAGATTGATAAAATCGGAATTTTTAAAACCGAAAATAAAAATCCTTTCCTCAAAATTTTCCCGAACAATGAAACTTTTGATGTAGAGAAAGATTTTGGTATCGGCCTTTCAAAACTCGATAAAGGCTGCCTTGTTTACAACAATTTCAAAGAAACCGGATATGCCGTTTCCGTAGTGGATAACAACAAAAACGGTGACGAATATTACTGGTTTGAGGATTTTCTGAAAGTGAAACAGCGCGACGACGAATATTTCCACACGCAGGAAACACTGCAGGTTTACAAGGATTACATCACCAAGCAGCTGCCGACGGAATTTGAAGTTTCCAAAGCAGATCAGGCGGATTTTCTGAACAAATCTTTAACGTTCTTTAAAGAAAAAGAGCAGTTCGATTATGATGAATTCACGAAAGAAGTGCTTCAGGACGAACATGTGATCGAGAGTTTCACAAACTTTAAAACCGATTACGAACAGGACATGCAGGTATCCATTTCAGAAGAATTCCCGATTAATACTTCTGCGGTGAAAAAAAATCAGCGTTACTTCAAGTCCATAATCAAACTCGACAAAAATTTCCATATCTACGTTCATGGCGACCGCAAAATGATTGAAACGGGGCAGGACGAAAAAGGAAAATATTACCGGCTGTATTTCGAGAAAGAAGATTAAAAAACGATGAATATCGGTGCCGGCCAAAATTTCACCCGAAAAATTTAGATTTCGGAGATCTTTTATTGATGAATTGTAAGGGAATTCTTACTTCAGTTTAATTCCGAATTCCTCTGCAATTTTTAGTGCCTGCGCTCCGTTGCCTTTCTTCTCCATATCCTGATAGATGGCAGAAACGAAAACCTGCGCGTCTTTCAGGTAGGGATTTTCCGTCTCATGATATATTCTCAGTGCTTTGCACATATTTCGCAGCGCAGGTTCATTTTCTTCCTGTAAAAAATTTACCTGGCCAAGCCCGAAATATCCTTCCGGATTCTCAGGATAGTAGGCTGAAAGTTTTGTGTAGAGTTCTTCCGCACGGGCGTAGTTTTTCAGTTTAACATAGGCGACTGCGCCGTTCATCAGTGCAAAATCTCCTTCCGGGAAAACAGCCAGCGATTTTTCATAATATTTCACTGCTGTGTCGTATTCCTTCAGTTCACGGTAACTTTTCGCCATGTCATCCAGAACGAGTACATAGTTCGGGCTTTCAGTTTCTGCTTTTTCGAAATAAGCTATGGCTTCGCGGAACTTACTTTTCTCCATCAGATCTTTGCCGCTTTTGTACAGTTCCATACTTTTTGCATTGGGGTGACTGCTGTACACAGAATCTCTTTTCTCAATGATCGGGTCCTGTAATACCCGGACAGGACAGGTTTTGTCCAGTTTTGCCTGTACTGTTTTAAGTGTTTCCAGCATACGGTCAACATTTTTCACTTTTTTTCTGACCATTTTTTTGTCGGTACTCTCCGCGAGTCCGTTGGCAAGTGCTGTTCCCATACAGTCCTGGTAGGCTTCCTCCGTAACCACAGAAAGATTCCGCAGGCACTTACAGGTTTCATCCGCAACTCTGTCTTCCAGCGTTTGTGCTGGTACTGCCATGAATGACAGCAGGCTCAAAAGTAAAATCAGTTTTTTCATTGTTAGAAATCTTGCTACAGCATTTGTTATGGTAATGATACGCTTTTTTATGATTCAAAATGCAGACGTTTTCAAAGCGGAGACATTTATTTTATTTCAGAAAAAGCAAACTTCAAAAATTGTCCAATTTTTCTACATTTCGTAAATTTGAAATCCGAATAATTCACATTCAGAAAATCAACATTTAAAATCAATAAAATAAATATATTATGAAAGTTACCGTAGTCGGAGCAGGAGCTGTAGGCGCATCGTGCGCAGAATACATCGCAATGAAAAACTTCTGTTCAGAAGTAGTTTTGGTGGACATTAAGGAAGGTTTTGCAGAGGGTAAAGCCATGGATTTGATGCAAACCGCATCGCTTAACGGTTTTGATACCAAAATTACCGGTACCACCGGCGATTATTCCAAAACTGCCGGTTCTGATGTTGCTGTAATCACATCCGGAATTCCGAGAAAACCTGGAATGACACGTGAAGAACTGATCGGCATCAACGCCGGAATCGTGAAAGAAGTAACTGCTAACCTCGTAAAACATTCTCCGGATGTCATCATCATCGTAGTTTCCAATCCGATGGATACGATGACTTACCTGGTTCACAAAACGTCCGGACTTCCAAAAGAGAGAATTATCGGAATGGGCGGTGCTTTGGACAGCGCACGTTTCAAATACAGACTTTCCGAAGCGTTAGGATGCCCAGCTTCTGATGTGGACGGCATGGTGATCGCAGCACACAGCGATACAGGAATGCTTCCTTTGATGAGCAAAGCAACAAGAAACGGTGTGGCGGTTTCAGAATTTTTGGATGAAGAAAAGCAGAACTATGTAATCGAGGAAACAAAAGTGGGAGGTGCAACTTTGACCAAACTTTTGGGAACTTCTGCATGGTACGCTCCGGGAGCAGCGGTTTCCGTGATTGTTCATGCTATCGCGTGCGACCAGAAAAAAATGATTCCATGCTCACTGATGCTGGACGGTGAATACGGCCAGAAAGATATCTGTCTGGGTGTACCGGCGATCATCGGCAGAAACGGCGTAGAAAAAATTGTAGAAATTGAACTTACCGATGCAGAAAAATCCAAATTTGAGGAGGCTGCAAACGCAGTTCGCGAAGTAAACGGCGATCTGGGCGTATAAGCGCAAATCAGAAACAGTACAAAACGCATCTCTTCAGGTGCGTTTTTCTTTTTTCAGGAGCAGGGCGTTTCCACCATTTTACACGTGTGCACCCGCTTTCCGCTGCAATCTTTTTTTGCCATTCCAAACCCAAACAAAAAAAGGATTTCCGCTGCAATCGGGGCTAGGATCGGGTTTTTTCTTTTTTTTCAACGCATCATATTTCTTCGTAATTTAAACTCAGCAAAAACACAACGCTATGATTTCAAAATTGCTTCAGATCGTGGTGATTGCTTTTTTAATATTTCTGCTCTGTGTTCTAAGTTGCGGCAAGAACGAAGCCGTGCAGAAAAATGCTAAACAAGAGTTGGTTCGGAAGACGGAAAACCATATTCCCGACAGCTTGAAACAGAAAAGCGTATTTACGGCAAAAACCAAAGATGGATTTTTCAGACTTTTTGTAAAGTCCAACGAATCGCGCGGTAATTATTTTTATGCAGATACGCTTAACGTGCTGATCGCAGAACAATACCGTTTTGAAGATGGTAAAGAAAAACTGATCCTGCAGAAGGAAATTTTTGAAACGGACTGGAGTTACCTCAGGATTGACAGTGCCAATCTGAAAATAGAAAAGGTAAACGGCAGGGAATTTCTGTTTATCGCATCTAACGTCAGTTACATGGGTAAAGCCATTCAGGAACAGGAAGTGAATTTCCTGATGCTGAACATCAATAATCCGAACGAACATTACCGTTTGGAATATGTTGGATACCCGACAGATCTTTGTGCAAGCTGCATCAAAGGCACATTTGTCGAGAATAAGGCGCCTGTTTACTACCGGACTTTGAAGCGCTTTGCTGATGGTTCACCATATATTTATCATCCTACAGCAGCTGAAAAAAATGCAGAACATTACAAAAATTACCGGGAAAAATGGCAGAAGGACAATGGCGTTGATTCAGCTTTTGGTGCAGGTTTTATCGGTGAGATGGATGAAGTATTTTCTACTTGCTATCAGGAAAACCTTTTCGAAATTAACGGCGGCTCAGAAAGCACAATTGAAAACGGTCGGTTTTTACTGATTTATTTCCGGGGAGATCTTATAGCGTACGACAAGTTGAAAAAACTCTATTTTCCCGTCATTGTAGAGAGCTGCACACATTTTTGCAACAAGGAGATAGAATTCGTGGATGATTATACGATCAAGATTACCTATGAAGATCTGGATTCCTGGGAATTGAACCTCGACGAAATAATATTTACCAAATGAAAAATTGCCTCAGTAGTAACAAATAGTTAATTATTCAGCTTCCGTCAACTCGCAGGATTAACGTAAATTTGTACTTCTAAAAATTCCCGAAAATGCTCAGAAAAATCCAGATTTTTATACTGCTGTTTGCCCTCTTCTCGTCATTTAATGCTCAAAGAAATCAAAATTCCACGAAGACCCAACCTAAATTGGTAGTTGGAATTATGGTGGATCAGATGAGGTGGGATTTTCTGTATAAATATCAGCGGCATTACGGAAAAGGCGGTTTCAACAGGCTTATGAACGACGGTTTCAACCTGAACAATGTGATGATTGATTACGTCCCGACCGTTACGGCTATCGGCCATACTTCGGCATATACCGGTTCTGTTCCGTCTATTCACGGAATTGCCGGTAATGACTGGACCGACCGTAAAACCGGTGAAAATGTGTACTGTACCACAGACAAATCTGTAAAAGGTGTCGGTTCTTCCTCGGAAAAAATCGGTGCCCATTCACCACATAACCTTTGGAGTACCACCATCACAGACCAACTTGGGATTGCCACAAATTTTCGCTCAAAGGTAGTAGGCGTTTCTTTGAAAGACCGCGCCTCAATTCTTCCTGCAGGCCATAATCCAACCGGCGCTTTCTGGTTTGATGAAGCCACAGGCCATTTCGTGACGAGCTCTTATTATATGAATGAACTTCCGCAGTGGCTGAAGACTTTCAATGCTCAGAACTGGGGTGAAAAACTGGTTGCTAATGGTTGGAAAACACTGAAGCCCATCGCAGAATACCGCGAAAGTACTGCCGATAATGTTGCATGGGAACATCTGCTCGGAAGTGCAAAACAGCCGGTTTTTCCATACAGTAACTTAGCTGCCGACTATGCTGCGAAGAAAAATGTGATTCGTACGACTCCTTTCGGAAATACGCTCTCTCTGAAAGTGGCAGAAGCAGCAGTGGACGGATATCAGATGGGTAAAAATGCTGACACGGATTTCCTGGCTGTCAATCTGGCTTCCACGGATTACGTGGGCCATGCTTTCGGTCCGAATTCTGTGGAAATTCAGGATACGTATATGCGTCTGGATAAAGATCTGGAAGATTTCTTTGCGATGCTCGACAAAAAAGTCGGTGCAGGCAATTATCTGGTTTTTCTCTCTGCTGATCATGGCGGTGCACATGCAGAAGGCTACATGAGAGCCAATAAGATGCTCACCGGATTCTTCGACGACGGCCTGCAGAAAAACCTTGAAGAAGATCTGAAAGCACAGTTCGCACATGAAAAATTAATCTGGGCAATCGATAACTACCAGATTTATATTAACCACAACCTGATTGCGGAAAACAGTTTAAACGAAGAGAATATTAAAAACCGCATCATCACGCAGTTGAACAAAGATCCCCGTGTTTTATATGCCGTGGATTTGAAGAAAGTGGGAGAGTCTGCCATTCCGGAACCGATCAAATCGAGAATTATTAACGGCTACAACTGGCAGCGCAGCGGCGATATTCAGATTATTTCTCACGATGGAATGCTTCCGAATTATGCCAAGAAAGGAACCACGCACAGCGTCTGGAATTCGTACGATTCGCATATTCCGCTGATTTTCTACGGTACCGGCGTCAACAGAGGTGAAAGTTCGAAGCCGTATCATATGTCAGATATCGCACCTACACTTGCACAGATGCTGAAAATTGAAAACCCCAGCGGAAATATCGGAAATCCGATTGTTGAAGTTTTTGAAAAGTAACGATATGAATTAAAAAAAAGTGCCTCAATCTGAAGCACTTTTTTATTTTTTTGTGACGGGTAAATTAATATCCGCGCTGTTTCTCAATTGTTCTGCCGAGCAGTACTTTTATTTTGTCGACAGCCCCGTCAAAAGCTGTTTTCTGGGTAGAACCGTGGCTTGAAACTCTTTCCGGGTTTCTTCCTTTTATTCTGGCTTCAATCACACATTTTTGATCGCCTTCCACTTCCTTGTTACTTGCTTCGTCTGAGAAAAATACTTCATAGCGCGTCACATAGTCGCTGAATCTTTCCAGGGAACTCTGAAGTTCCTCTCTGTAATAATCTTTTGTTGCCTGATCTGCTCCTACGTGATTGTCTGTATTGATTAATATGTCCATAAAAGTAATTTTTACAGGTGGATGCAAAAAGCAGTCCTTTTTTTGTCATTCCTGTGGCTCATCATCATCTTCATACTGTTCGAGGCAGTATGTGAATGTAAAATCCTCTGATTCTTCTTCGGCATCTTCCAGTGTGGCGAGTAAATCCTCAAATGTCTCCAGCTGGTCCACACTCATATTGACAAATTCGAGGTGCAGCGGAAGTTCAATGCCGCCCGTTATCACATCATACAGAGCATCGAGATTGTCTCCAAAGTAATCAGGCAGCGAAACTTTTTCTTTCAGTTGTTGATAAAATTCCTCGTAATCACCGATGTCTGTAAAATCTATGTAAGCTGTTGTCATTTTTGAATTTTTCGAATGGGTTTTGGTTTTTTCTTAAGTGAGTTTCCAGTTTTTCTTTTTAAGGAATGCTTTACATTTCGGGCAGAAACCGGTTAATTGATCTGTGCGGTTTTTGCCTTCAGCATCGCGCATTAAACATGTTTTTACAGGGCAGTGCGGCAATCCCTGTGTGTGTCCGAGTTCGTGAATCGCAACCTTAGCGAACTGTCCGTTATTTTTTACTCTGAAATTTGAAGCAACACAGGCGCTTCCGGGACTGAAGCCTAAGCCCATCACGCCAAAATCCGGATGACCGGCGTTCGTCGTGCTGATGTCTTTCGAAGTTAAAGCTATGATAATCTCATTTTTGTCAGCTTTCTGCCGCAGTTTGCGGATGATGGTATCAGCGCGGTAACGGTTTCTGGGTGCATAATATGCCTCTTTCGTAATGGGAACCGGAGCAAGTATTTTGATGTTTGGATATACTTTCCTGATTTCATTTGCAACATACTGTACTTTTTCCGGCTGCAGATCATCAAAAGGCTGAATAGTAATGGTCTTCTCCTGTTCCTTCACGACTGTTGACAAGGCTTCCGGTTTATAGTTATCACAGGAAAAAACTGTGCAGAATAAAAAGCACGATAAAACCGTCTTCAAGAAATTGCTGAAATTATTTCCGGCGCTCATCATCACCTACTGTTTTTCAAAACTTTTATAGTGATTGTGTGTAAGCCAGACTTCTCCCTTTTTAGTAAAAACGATTCGGTCTGCGCCGCGGTTTCCGCAGTTGTAATTTACATCGGCCTCAAAATACTGATTCCCTTGCGGTAAAAGTTTCTCTCTGTTTGAGAATTTATCGCCGCCAATCGCTTTTCCGGGAAGCACATCACATAGATTTCCTTTGGAAGCAACCCAGCCTTTTTCCCTGGCTTCCGATTTAGTGAGATAATAATCGGGCAGTTTCCGGTTTTGTTTTACGTAGGAAACCACTGTTTCTTCGTCGGTAAGTGCGTCAATTTCCCAGCGGCTGTTTGACGGAGCTGAATACGTTGCGTTTTGAGAATTAACGCTCGGCGAAGCTGACTGGTTAACCGGCGCAGGTTCTTTTTTTTCAATTTTGTAGTTGTTGAAAAGATACATGCCAAGCATTCCGGCAAGAGCGCCGACTACAAATAAGGTGAAAAGTTTGATTTTTTGTGAATTCATTGTGTTCATATTGTAAACCACCCCGTCAATCATGCCTCCGGCAGATTGCCACCCCTCCAAAGGAGGGGAATTTTATCTCCATTCATCCAGAATTTCACAAACCGGAATCGGATTCATTTTATGCTGGGCAGCTCTGTTCATTTTTGAAAAAATTCGGAACACTTCCAGATCCCTGCCTGTATAATCGTCTTCAGTTTTGGTGCCCCATTCCTTTTGAATTTTTTCCAATTCGGGATAGGTTGCGCCGATCTGCTGCTCGTCGGTTCTGTCCACATCCCACAATCCGTCGGTCGGGATGGCGT
>JAEWOM010000126.1 GCA_023399675.1 Bacteroidota bacterium | reverse complement strand
TGGCTATTCCGCGCACAATCCCATATTCACTCAGCCATTTTATGGTGGGAATAAAATATCCGAAATGATCCAGAATGAACGGTGCAAAGGTGGAAAAAAAGATAACAGGGAGTGCAGCAATAAAATAACCTGCCGGCAGATGAAATTTATATAAACCCTTCTTTCGGAACACATTCAAAAACAGTATTAATCCGACGGCGACTGTAATCAATTCCACTTCGAAACTCAGCGGCAGGAAAAATGCCGCCATTGTCCAGGTCAGGGTTATAAAAGCCAGTCCGGTAATCAGTTTGAAAGAAGCAGAAGATTTGTTTCCTGAAAGTTGTGATACAGCTGTACCGTATCCCCAAAGGACAGGAAGCAATACCAACAGTGAAATCAGGATATTCAGCACAAAAAAAGATTGCTTAAAATTAAGCAATCTTTATCTGAAAAATTAATTTGTTATTAGCGGCCTAACGACCTTTCTTTTTATCGACTTGGTTACCGATAGCATAACCGGATAAACCACCGATAATACCACCTACTACTGCACCACCACCACGGTTTTTCTTATTCAGAATGGCTCCGGCTGCAGCACCGGTTGCTGTACCTACAATAGCACCTCTTGCTTTGTGGCTTATACCCTGTCTTGCAGGGGCCTGCTGTGCGCCATTGTTGGCATATGTTCCTCCACTGTTGGAACTGGAACTTCTAGGAGCAGGATTATTTACATAAACTGTTTCCCTGACAACCTGAGTTCTCGGAGCAGCTGCTGCAGCCACTGTTCTGGCTTGCTTAGCTTCTGCAATACTGTCAGATGTACGTTGCGTTTCATATGCAATCCTCTCTCTTTCAATTGCAAGTTTTTGCTTTTCTATCTCTAACTGTCGCTGCTGAAATTCAATTTTTTGCTGTTCCAGCGATTTTTCTGCGACCTGTTCGTTTTTATTACAGGCAGTCAGTAGTAATACCGATGCTGCACCTGTCAAAAATATCTTTTTCATAACTGTTGACTTTTAAAATCTTTAATAATAAAGATGTGGTTACGCAAAATTTGGCAAGAAAAAAGCCATAGCGACGTTAACGAAAGTTAAAATTTGTTAAAATTCAAACAGTTTCTCAATTCATGAGGTTTTTGTGTTGCGTAAATAATTATGAATCAGTGTGTTAAATTCGAAAAATAAATTTAAACTGAATTCGTATACAGAAATAAAAAAATCCAGTTCTTCAAAACAGAACTGGATTTCGAGGTGCCTAGCGGATTCGAACCGCTGTAGATGGTGTTGCAGACCATTGCCTAACCACTCGGCCAAAGCACCGTTTTTATGGTTTGCAAATATAAAAAATTTTATTTGTCCTAAAACTTAATTTGGCAATTTCTACTCACCGGATTAGAAACTTTTAAAGAACTCCACTGAAGCAGCTGTACATTCACCCCGCATTGGCGGACTGGTCTTGCTGATTCTGATTTTAATACTGCTGATCTGAGGGAAAACTTTATGAATTTTGTTGATGATCCGACCCGCAACATGTTCAATGAGTTTGGAAGGTATTCTCATTTCGTCATGAAGAATGTCGTTAATCTCTGCGTAGCTAACGGTATCGTTTAAATAGTCGCTCTCTGATGCTTTCCACAAGTCCGCTTCCAGTTCCAGATTAATCAGAAAATAAGTTCCGGCAGTAGTTTCTTCAGGCAAAACGCCATGATAGGCATAGATGCGGACATTTTCCAGAATAATCTTGGAAGATTTCATCATTGCAGGACTTTATTTAATGCTCTTAGAAAGATCAAGCATTTTTTCAATCGGAGCCAATGCCTTTACCCTCAGTTCTTCATCGATCAATATCTCCGGAAGCTCGTATTTCATGCACAGATAAAGTTTCTCCATGGTGTTACGCTTCATATAAAAACACTCTGAGCAATTGCAGCTTTCATCGAAAACCAATGCCGGAAGTAATGTTTTATGAGGCGCACGTTTCTTCATTTCGTGAAGAATTCCTTCTTCAGTAGCAACGATGAATTTCTGTGCATCGTCTTTTTCCACATAATTGAGTAGAGCGGAGGTCGAGCCGATAAAGTGCGCAAGATCCAGTACCGGTGTTTCGCTTTCCGGGAGTGCAATCAGTTTTGCGTCCGGATGTTCAGCGAGCTGCTTTGCAATTCTTTCCATGGAAAATGCTTCGTGTACGATGCAACTGCCATCCCAGAGAATCATATCTCTTCCGGTTTTCTTCATCAGATATCTGCCCAGATTTTTATCCGGTGCAAAAATCAGCGGTCTGTCCGCAGGCATCGATTTAATGATGGTTTCAGCATTTGAACTCGTTACGATAATGTCACTTTCTGCTTTTGTTTCTGCGTTACAGTTGATGTAAGTGGCAATAAGTGCGTTCGGGAACTGCTCTCTCATCTTTCGCAATCCTTCTCCGCTGCAGCCGTCTGCGAGGGAGCATCCTGCCTGTGTGTCCGGCAGTACTACTTTTTTGGTCGGATTCAGGATTTTTGCAGCTTCGGCCATGAAATGAACACCGCAGAATGCAATCATGTCCGCTTCAGTTTCTTTTGCCTGACGTGCAAGCTGCAGCGAATCTCCGAGGAAATCAGCGATATCCTGAATGGCAGGCGACTGATAATAATGAGCGAGGATCACTGCATTTTTTTCTTTTTTAAGATCCAGTATTGCCTGTACGAGATCGTCGCCCTGCGGAATCAGAAATTCTTCAGGTTTCAAATATCCTCTTACGGGCAGGTTTGCTTTTGCTTTTTCCAGTGTCTCGTTCATGTATGTTTTTTTAGTTTGATTTGTATAAATGCTTTCGTAAAAGCGTCTTAATTAACTACTGCAGATGTCGCCAGAAATTCCGCAATTGTTTTTTCTACTTCCTCTTTAGCCACTTCCAGGTCGGAATTCATGATCTGTACATCAAAATCCTCCCGAAAACCGATTTCTTCGGCTGCTTTGGCTATTCTGATCTTTACGGTTTCTGCGTCGTCTGTACCTCTTTGCAACAATCTTCGTTCCAGTTCCGCAACGGAAGGTGGCATGATGAAAATTGACAGCGCCTGCGACCCAAAATATTTCTTCAGCGCGATGCCGCCTTTCACGTCTACATCAAAAATAACGGTTTTGCAGTCATCCCAAATCCGCTGAACTTCGCTTTTCAGTGTGCCGTAATATTTGTCCTGATATACTTCCTCAAATTCGACAAAATCATCAGTTTTTATCCTTGCACGGAATTCGTCGGGTGAAACAAAATGATAGTCCAGGCCGTTTTTTTCTTCTCCGCGCGGCGCTCTGGTAGTACACGAAACCGAAAAGCATAATTGCGGAAAATGCTGCAGCGCATGTTTTACTAAAGTTGTTTTGCCGCTTCCCGAAGGTGCCGAAAATATAATTACTTTGTTCACGATATTGGTTTTGCAGATTACAGGACGTTTAAAGTCTGTTCTTTTATTTTTTCGAGATCATCCTTCATCATTACCACGAGTTTCTGTATTTCTGCATGGTTGGCTTTGGAGCCGAGTGTGTTGATTTCTCTGCCGATTTCCTGTGCGATGAAACCGAGTTTCTTTCCGTTGAAGGCTTCATTTTTCATAACATCATAATAGTATTTCAGATGCTGCGCCAGCCGTACCTTTTCTTCTGAAATGTCCAGTTTTTCAGTGAAATAGGCCATTTCCTGATAAAATCTCGTTTCGTCGATATTTCCGAATTCTTTTACAGCAGCGTTATAGCGTTCTTTCACGGTTTCCAGTCGGACTCCTTCGTAAGGTACCACCATGGAAAGGTAGGTTTCAATATTGTGAAGGTTTCGTTTCAGTTCCTCGTACAGAATGTCGCCTTCCGCTTTGCGGAATTCCGAGAATTTCATCAGTGCTTCGTAAATAATCTTATTCGTGAATTCCCATTCTTCATCCTGCAGTTCATCATGTTTGGTGGAAACTGCTTCCGGTAACCTGATGGCCATTTTCAGATATTCGAATCCGGGGCCGTCGTCTGCGCATTTTCTCAGTTCTTCCATGTAGGCTTTTATCAGCGGCTGATTGATTTTCACTTCGCT
>JAEWOM010000098.1 GCA_023399675.1 Bacteroidota bacterium | reverse complement strand
GGCTTCAGCAGGTACGACCGAAATTTTCTGAAAAAAATAAAATTATTGCGCACGAAATCCTCAAAGAAATTGAAACTCGGCTGCAGTTTTTACTCGATGTCGGTCTCGATTATCTGAGTCTGAGCCGAAGTTCGAGAACGCTTTCGGGAGGCGAGTCGCAAAGGATCCGTCTTGCCACGCAAATCGGTTCGCAGCTCGTTAACGTGCTTTACATTCTGGATGAACCGTCTATTGGTCTCCACCAGCGCGATAATGAAAGGCTCATCAGTTCCCTCAAAAATCTGCGCGATATCGGAAACTCAGTGCTCGTTGTGGAACATGACAAGGACATGATTATGGAGGCTGATGAAGTTCTCGATATCGGTCCCCGCGCCGGAAAATACGGGGGAGAAGTGCTTTGGCAGGGAAAACCAAAGGATCTTCTGAAAGCAGACACGATTACGGCAGATTATATTTCCGGAAAAAGAAGTATCGCAATTCCCGAAGAAAGGAGAGCGGGAAACGGGAAATCGATTGTGCTGAAAGGTGCAAGCGGGAATAATCTGAAAAATGTCAATCTCGAAATTCCTTTAGGCAAACTGGTCGTCGTAACCGGAATTTCAGGCAGTGGCAAATCGTCACTCATTAATGCAACGCTGTACCCGATTCTGAACCGGCATTTTTACCGTGCTGTTCAGGAGCCGCTTCCGTATAAATCGGTTGAAGGCCTGGATCATATTGATAAAATTGTAGATGTAGACCAAACGCCGATCGGAAGAACACCGCGTTCCAATCCGGCAACTTACACCGGTATGTTTACCGACATCCGGAATCTTTTTGCTGAACTCCCCGAATCGAAAATCCGCGGATATAAGCCGGGCCGTTTTTCCTTTAACGTGAAGGGAGGCCGCTGCGAAACCTGTCAGGGAGGCGGTTTGAAAGTAATTGAGATGAATTTTCTGCCTGATGTGTATGTGCATTGCGAAACCTGCAACGGAAAAAGGTTCAACCGCGAAACGCTGGAAGTTCGGTACAAAGGAAAATCGATTTCAGATGTGCTGGAGATGACGATTGACGAGGCCGTCGATTTTTTCCAGCCGATTCCGAAAATTTATGCGAAAGTAAAAACACTGCACGATGTCGGTCTTGGTTATATCACTTTAGGGCAACAGTCAACCACGTTAAGCGGTGGCGAAGCGCAGCGGATAAAACTTGCGACAGAACTGGCAAAAAGGCAGACCGGCAACACGCTGTATATTTTGGATGAACCGACTACAGGGCTTCATTTTGAAGATGTAAAAATCCTGATGGACGCCATTCATAAACTGGTGGATCTGGGCAATTCGTTTATCATTATCGAACATAATATGGATGTGATCAAACTGGCTGACTACATCATCGATATCGGACCGGAAGGCGGCAAACACGGTGGTAAAATCGTGGCACAGGGAACTCCGGAAGAAATAATTAAATCTAAAAAATCCCTTACGGGAAAATTTCTAAAAAAAGAACTGAATTAAGCACATAAAATATCATGGCAATATTGGTAACAGGGGGTTTAGGATACATCGGATCGCATACGGTCGTTGAGTTGCTTCAGAACGGATTTGAAGTCGTTATTGTGGATGATCTCTCCAATTCGGAAAAGTTTATTCTGAACAATATTGAAGAAGTTGCAGGGAAAAAGCCTGTTTTCTATCCGTTTGATCTCAAAAGAAAAGAACTGCTTGCTCAGGTTTTTGATGCACATCAAATCGATGGCTGCATTAATTTTGCCGCATTTAAAGCTGTCGGAGAAAGTCAGGAGAAACCGCTGGATTATTACGAGAATAATCTTTTTTCTTTGATGAATATCCTGCAGGAATTTAAAGCAAGAAACATTTCCAATTTTATTTTCAGTTCTTCGTGCACGGTGTATGGACAGGCTGATGAAATGCCGATCGATGAGTCAACACCGCTCAAAACTCCCGAATCTTCCTACGGAAAAACAAAACAGATGGGAGAGGAGATATTAATCGATTTTGCGAATGCCTATCAGAAAAAAGTATCGCTGTTGAGGTATTTCAATCCGATTGGAGCACACCCTTCGGCAAAACTCGGTGAACTGCCGATCGGAATTCCGAATAATCTGATACCGTATGTCACACAGACTGCGGCAGGTATTCGTGAGAAACTGTCCATTTGGGGTGATGATTATCCGACGCCTGACGGTACAGCAATCCGGGACTATATTTATGTCGTAGATTTGGCTAAGGCACACGTTGCAGCTTTGAAAAAACTGATGGCAGACAATGCAGAAACGGTGATCGATATTTATAACCTCGGAACAGGAAAAGGATCGTCGGTTCTTGAGGTGGTGAATGCTTTTGAAAAAGCCAATGATGTGAAAGTTCCCTATCAGATTTGCGAAAGAAGGGCAGGAGATATTACGGTAGCTTACGCGAATGCTGACAAAGCAGAACAGGAATTAGGCTGGAAAGCTGATACCACGCTGGAAGAAGCGCTGCGCACAACCTGGCAATGGCAGAAATATCTGGCAAAAAGAAACTAACAGAGCAGCAATAAAAAAGCAGGACTTCCGATTTGGGAGTCCTGCTTTTTTTTAACTGTATGTGAATTACATCGGAGGCATATCGTCACCGCCGTCTGCATTATTATTGATGTCTTTTCTGCGTTTAGGCGCCTGTACTTTTTCACCCTGCTTGAAGCGGTATGTGAAAGAAAGGTTGAACGTTCTCGGCATCCATCTCATATCCTGATCTCTTTCAAAGCC
>JAEWOM010000090.1 GCA_023399675.1 Bacteroidota bacterium | reverse complement strand
AGCGTCGGATTGTGGTTCCGAAGGTCGGGGGTTCGAGACCCCTCATCCACCCAGAAAAAAAACGTACTGAAATTCAGTACGTTTTCTGTTTTTATCGAAGAATGAACAGGAAATTATTTCTGATCACCTGTTACCTCCGGAAATCTTTGTGCAGTGAATTCGCGGGAAATTGCTGCCTTTTCAAATTTCAGCTTGCCGGACAGGGTTTCTACTACTACCCCGTCTTCCATAATCTGCGCGATGCGACCATGAAGTCCGGAAGTAGTAACGATCCGCTGTCCAACTTTCAGGCTTTCCTGAAATGATTTTTCCTGCTTCTGCTTTCTCATCTGCGGACGGATCATCAGGAAATAAAAGCCTGCGAACATCAGCACCATCATGATGATCATCGACATTCCACCGTCTCCTGCACCCGGTGCTGCCTGTAATACTGTTAACATAAATTCTATTTCTTAAGGTTGCACTTCAGCTGAGAATGTAAGCAAAATTGGCGCTTTCTCTACATTTGCAAAAACTTCAGCCTGCTTGTTCTGCATACCGTCGAAATTCGTAGAATCGAAGCTCAGGGTAATTTTACCGGATTGTCCAGGCATAATCGGTTCTTTTGTATAATCAGGAGCTGTACATCCGCAACCTGGCTTTACCTGAGAAATAATCAACGGATTGCTTCCGGTATTGGTTACAGTATAGTCATGGCTTACCTGATTTCCTTTCTTCACCTTTCCGAATTCGTGGTGGTTTTCGCTAAGTGCAAGTGTTGTAAGCGGTTAGCTCTGTGCTTCACGAATAAGGTCTTCCTGTGCAGCAACCTGCGGATTAACTGCAGCAGCAGTAGTATCACCCACAACTACAGCGTTTTCCGGTGTAGTGGTTTCTACATATTCAGAATCAACGGCAGTTGTCCCTTTTTCTTTACAAGCCGCAAGCGTCAGCGCCGCAGCCATTATCAAAACGGTCTTTTTCATATAATTAAATTCTATTTAGTTCTTTTGTGTATTTATCCAGTATTCCATTGACAAAAATATGGGATTTATCTGTTGCGAAAACTTTCGCAATCTCAATATACTCATTGATGATGATCCTGGATGGCGTTGCAGGAAACTGGTCCAGTTCCGTTATTGCTGCAACCAGAATTATTTTATCCATCAGCGATACGCGTTCAATCTCCCAGTTCTGCAGTTTTTCCTTGAGTTTCTGTTCAGATATCTCCCAGTACGTAAGGCAGAGTCGGAGCAGCCGACGCGCGAACTGTTCATCTTCTTCATCCTTGAGCATCTTGATCAGCGTGTGCTGCTGCTGTCCTTCCTTCATGAATCCGATCGTTTTCTGAAGCATCGAATTGGTGATGTGCAGATCATCGGACCAGCTCATTTCCTTTTCTTCCATCCTGGCGTGGAAATCATCATTTTCAGCGACATATTTCAGAAACAGTTTCCCGATAAACTTCTGGTCAGATTCAAATGAGCGTTCTTCCTCATTCATAAAATCATTATACCTTTTACCGGCAACAATTTTCTGAAAAGTTTTCACCAGCAGTTCATCGTGAAGATCCCAGGTCAGTTCCTTATGCTTTTCAGTAAATGCAATGCGTTCACTGTTGTTCTCCAGTTGATGAAGCACCTGGTTATCGATGAATTTTTCATTAGGATTTTCGTCAGACGCGGTACGGAAAAATTTCTTTTTCGCGATATCCATCTGCTGTTGAGCAAGCTGCTTCAGAGCCACTAAAAAATTTATCTCATAAATATACAGGTGATAAATTTTTCCGATCTCCGTGATCATATTTTTCTCCAGCACATCATGGCTGACCGGATTTTGAGAATAAGAATAAAGTGCCTCCACAACTTTCTCACGTATCTGTCTTCTTCCAAGCATTTCAAAGAGCATTTTTCAGCGGCAAAGATAGTAAAATACTGTGATTTAGAGGAAGGTTACACCGGTCCAAAATCTTAAAAAAGGGTTAATTATTCAGGTCAGGCCCTCATAAATTCTTATTTTTGCAGCTACTTTATGCGAGCACTCAATACACTGAACCCCTATTTCTGGAAACACCGAACTTTACTTTTCTGGGGTTTTCTATTCATTGTCGCGAGCAACTTCTTTAATATTTACAAAGTACAATTTGTTGGTAAATCCGTGGACGAAATCGCCAGAAGCGGATCCCTCGGTTTCAACAGACAGGTCCTCATTTACGTAGGTATCATCATCGGCTCTTCTATTCTCACGGGATTCTTTACGTTTATGATGCGCCAGACGATTATCGTTGCTTCGAGACGTATTGAATATGAACTGAAAAATAAAATCTACCGGCATTATCAGCAAATGTCCGTCACACAATTCAAAAAAACCACGATCGGCGACCTGATGAACAGACTCAGCGAAGATGTAGTTGCTGTGCGAATGTATCTCGGCCCCGGAGTGATGTATGTGATCAATCTTCTCGTTCTGATGATCATCACGAGTATTTACATGCTGAAAACGGATGTAGCTATGACTTTTTGGACGCTGATCCCGCTGCCGTTGCTGTCATTCGTCATCTATAAAGTAAGCACCATCATCGACCGGAAATCGAAAATTATGCAGAAAAGCCAGTCTGCAATTTCGACGTTTGTACAGGACAGTTTCTCCGGAATTCGTGTGATTAAATTCTTTGCCAAAGAAAGATATATTGAGAAAAACTACGGTGTTAAGGTTACCGATTATCAGAACAAGGCACTTGATTTGGCCAAAACCGAAGCATATTTCTTCACCATTATTATTTTCGTAATCGGGCTGCTCAATGTAGCAATTCTGTGGATCGGTGGTGAAAAATTCCTTGCCAACGAAATTTCTGTCGGAAAAATCGCAGATTTCTTTCTCTATATCAACACCTTGATCTGGCCATTTTCCATGGTTGGTTGGGTAACGTCCGTGAATCAGCGGGCTGAAGCTTCTATGACCAGAATCAATGAATTTCTCGATGAAGATTCGGAGATAAAAAACAGCAGCACAGACGAGTATGCAATCAAAGGCGACATCGAATTCCGCAACGTCAGCTACGTTTATCCTAACACCGGAATAAAAGCTCTCGATAACCTGAGTTTTAAGGTAAATGCCGGAGAAACACTGGCGATAATGGGTAAAACAGGCAGCGGAAAATCTACAATTGCGCTTCTGCTGAGCAGGCTGATTGATCCTACCGAAGGTGAAATTTTGATCGACGGAAAAAACCTGAAAGACCATAATCTCGATCAGTACCGCAAATGTCTGGGATACATTCCTCAGGAAAGCTATCTTTTCTCGGACACGATCGGCAACAACATCGCATTTCCGGTAGATGATCCGAGCATGGATAAAATTATCGAATTTGCCCAAAAAGCAGATGTTCACAAAAACATCGTAAAATTCAAAGAACAGTACAATACGATGGTTGGCGAACGCGGCGTGATGCTTTCAGGCGGACAAAAGCAGCGGATCTGCATTGCAAGAGCTTTAATCAAAGAGCCAAAAATCCTGATTTTCGACGATTCGCTGTCGGCTCTCGATACAGAAACTGAAGACAATATTCTGCAAAATATCGAACGGGACATAAAAGATGCCACTTCCATCATCATCACACATCGCCAAAGCAGTGCAAAAAAGGCAGATAAAATACTGAACCTCACAGAATTAGAGGATCAGGCTACCGTATAACTTATCAATTATTCATTAATAACCCCATTTGATTGCGAAATAATTCCATTTTTATTTGGCCATATTAATTATTCATTTATATTTGTTATATTAGATTTCTAAAATACCGTACGATGAGTGATTT
>JAEWOM010000082.1 GCA_023399675.1 Bacteroidota bacterium | reverse complement strand
AACTTAGGCCGGACAGTGGATTCTGCTGATTGGCATTGTTTTGTGCTGTAGCACTTTTTGCTGCCTGGGTCAGGTAGATTTCCGCTTCATTGGTATCCCGATAAGCTGTAACCTTCTCCACTTTCCCTTCCTTCATCAGGTCAAAAAAGCTCTCTTCAGTAATTTTGGAACTGCTTTCACCACCTAAAAAGTTCGACCCGAAAAGCAGGAGCAAACTTAAAATAGCAATTGGAAAAAACCAGTTAAATCCTTTATTATTCATTTAATTATTGTCTAAAAAATATCAGTTTTCAATTTTTGTGATTTTCGCATCACCCCATAGTTCTTCAATATCATAATATTCGCGGATATGCTTCTGGAATACATGTACTACCACAGAAACATAATCTACCAAAACCCAGAGCGCATTCTCTGTTCCTTCTACATGCCAAGGCCTTTCCTGAAGTTCGTTTCTGACTTTCTTTTCGACACTTCCGGCAATGGCTGCAACCTGAGTATTGGAATTTCCGCTGCAGATAATGAATGTTTCTGCTACAGAATTTTCGATTTTGGACAGGTCAAAAATCATAATATCTTCGCCCTTAACGTCCTGAATCGCATCTATAATTTGTTGTATAAGCAGTTCTTTTTTGTTTGTCTTACTCATTAAAAATATTAATCTGCAAATTTATCCTTTTTTATCTATTTTCACGCGTGCATAAATCTTAAAACTTTCCCAAATGAACCGGCTGTTCTTTATTTCTGAATGTGAGTCGACCAACGATTCGATAGAAGATTACTTCGACCCCTTAAACATCGGAATCACAGGGCTTTGCACATTTAATCAGACCAAGGGAAAGGGGCAGTACGGAAACAAATGGCAGGAGGCAAAAAACCAAAACATCGCCATATCATTTGCACATCACCCAAAGATGATTACACTTGCCGATTCCTTATTCAATTATTATACCGCTGTACTACTGCACGATTTTGTTGCCAATTTGACAAAACAGCGCGTTGCAACGAAATGGCCGAATGACCTGATACTTAATGAGAAAAAAATTGCCGGAATTTTAATTGAGAAAAAGAAAATACAGGGTGAAAAATGCCTGATAACGGGAATCGGCATCAACGTTACGGGCGAAAATTTCTCAACCCTTCCCAATGCAGGGTCCTTATACTCACAAACCGGTGTGAAATATGACCTGAAAAATCTTGCGGAGGATTTTTTCACTTCTTATTCGGATAACATTCTTAATCCACCAACCGCAGATGAAATCCTGTTCAGATACAATGAAATTCTTTTCAGAAAGGACCGCATTTCGTGTTTTCAAATCGATAATCAGCGCCAAAATGGCATAATTAAGTGTGCTGATGAAAACGGTTATCTCTGGATTGATCTGGAGCACGACGGACCGTCCAGATTCTTTCACAAAGAAATTACCATGCTTTACTGATTAGCGCGCCTCCAGTATAATACCGCAGCTATGGGCGCAAAGAAAATATTGGGAAGCCACATCGCCAGTGCCGGTTCGAGTGTTTTGTTTTCTGAAACAACTTTCAGTGCCTCGAAAGAAAATACAAAAATGAAAGCGAGGGCAATCCCTATCGCGAGATTCAGTCCCAAACCGCCTCTTCTTTTTTCTGAAGCCAATGAGAGCGCAAGAAAGGTCAGAACAATAACCGCGACCGGCATGGAAGTTCGCTGGTGAAGTTCGTTTAAGTAGCTGTTCAGGTTACTGTTTCCTTTTTCCCTTTCCCTCGCGATAAATTTCAGCAGTTCCGGCGTGGGTTTGTTTTGCCCGAGTGTTTGATCCGGGAAGAGTTCTTCGGGACCGAAACCGTAACTTTTTTCGATGCTTGCGCCACTGTTCAGTTTCTCTGTATCGTCCTTATTGATTGTTTTTTCGTAATAATTGTTCAGAATGAATTTCTGTTTCTGCGCATCCCACATCACATCGGAAGCGATAAACTGGTAGGTCAGTCTTTTATTCTGGTCAAATTTCTGAAATACGAATCCACCACCCCTTTTCTCTTTCTTGTTATAGCTGTTTACGAAGATGAATTCGTTTTTCGACAACTGTGCTGAAACCGGCGCTGTACCGAGAAGCTTTTCCCTTTTTACGGCATTCATCGTATATGCCTCCAGTTCATTTTTCTGAATATTGGCCCAAGGTAAAACGAGATGATTGACCACGAGCGCAAATAATGCTATGACAAGAGAGGTAATAAGATAAGGCCTGGCAAACCGGTGGAAACTTGCACCACTGCTGATAATGGCTACAATTTCTGTATTATTGGCCATTCTGGAAGTGAAGTAGATAACCGATATAAAAACGAGAATCGACATGAATGTCATCACGAGGTAAATGATCCAGTACGGATAATAATTCACCAGAAACTCACTTACAGTAAAACCATTGTCTCTGATTCGGGGCTCTTTTGCCTGTACATCGATGACGAGTACGATGAGCGTAAGCAACACGAGGATAAATCCGAATGTTCCCAGATATTTTTTGATGATATATCGGTCGATTACACCCATAAACTTACAGACGCTGCTTCAGAACAGGAATTACAGAATCCTTCCAGCTGTAAAATGTGCCGGCAAGAATGTGCTCCCGCGCGGTTTTCACCAAATCCAGATAAAATGCCAGATTGTGGATGGAAGCAATCTGTTTTGCCAGATACTCACGGGAAACAAAGAGATGCCTAACGTATGCTTTGGAATATTCGCGGTCAACGAAGCTCGTTCCGAATTCATCCAGTGCAGAAAAGTCGTTTTTCCACCGTTCATTTTTCATATTCATGACACCGTTCCACGTAAACAGCATTCCGTTTCGTGCGTTGCGTGTCGGCATTACACAGTCCATCATATCAATCCCGAGGCCAATGGTTTCCAGGATATTCCAGGGAGTTCCGACACCCATCAGATAACGTGGTTTCTTAACGGGTAACACATCGGTTACTTCATCGGTAATTCGGTACATTTCATCTTCGGGTTCGCCTACTGAAAGTCCGCCAATGGCATTTCCCGGTGCATTTGCTTCTGAAATAACTTCAGCAGAAATTCTACGCAAATCAGCATAAGTTGAACCCTGAACTATCGGGAACAGAAACTGCCTGTGCGCGTACAGTTCAGGATTTTCTGCACACCATTGCATACAGCGTTTCAGCCAGCGGTGTGTCATTTCCATGGATAGTTTTGCCTGATTGTATTCGCAGGGGTAAGGGGTACATTCATCAAAAGCCATCATGATATCGGCACCGATCTGCCTTTGGATTTCCATTGATTTTTCAGGAGAAATAAAATGATAACTTCCGTCGATATGTGATTTAAATTTCACTCCTTCCTCTGTCATTTTCCTGGAATCGGAAAGCGAGAAAACCTGAAAGCCGCCGGAATCCGTCAGAATTGGCAAATCCCAGTTCATAAACTGATGAAGACCGCCGGCATTCTGCATCACATCCATTGTGGGGCGCAATAAAAGATGATAGGTGTTACCCAGAATGATCTGTGCTTTGATATCTTCCTTCAGTTCCCGCTGATGCACGGTTTTTACGGAAGCAACAGTTCCTACAGGCATAAAAATCGGCGTCTGCACTTTTCCATGGTCTGTGGTAATGACTCCGGCCCGAGCCTTCCCGGTTGTTTTCTGTTCAATTTCGAAAAAATTCTGCATCTTAATTCAATTGCGTATTTTCATCTTTCTTTCTGGCATCTTCAATCACTTTTCGGGCTTCCGGATGACGTTCCAACAGTAATTCCTGGGAGTTATTCAGAATATCTTCCATCTGCCGCTTCACAGTATAATACTTATAACTTGCTGCAAAATCTGCGGAAGACACCTGATGTTTCTGGAAGATAAAACGAGTACCCGCTTCGATGCTCGCTTCATTGCTGAAAGTGAGCGCCTGTTCATTTAGTGCAAGGTCGGCAATGATTTCAGACATCTGGTCTTTGCTGATTAAACTTTCCGGTTTTTCGGTAAGCTGCTGACACGAAAACAGGGAAAGCATCAAAATAAACAGGACACAGATTCTCATAACCGGCCTGTTATTGATTTCCATTTCAGATCGAGCACGCCAAAAATGGCTTCGCCGATAATACC
>JAEWOM010000056.1 GCA_023399675.1 Bacteroidota bacterium | reverse complement strand
GATTTGGGCGATTTGATAAAAAAGGCTTTGAAAAACGATTTTCCGGCGGTTGGATTGGTTGATTTGGGAAATTTGATGGGCGCTTTCAAATTTGTTTCGGAAGTTGAAAAAGCCAACGGTTCTATTAAAAACGATTTAAAAAATTATTCAGCAAAAAAACTCGAAGCCGAAGAAAAAGGCGAAGAATTTTTTGAAATTGAACCAAGAAAGGAACTCATCCCCATTTTGGGCTGCGAATTTTATATTTCCGACCGCCCTGAACAGAAGCAGTTCACGAAAGACGATCCCGACAGAAGAACCCATGTGGTGCTGCTTGCGAAAAATTTCACCGGTTACCAGAATCTGGCGAAACTGTCAAGTCTGGGATACGTCAACGGCTTTTATTTCGGTGTTCCCAGAATTTCACGGGAAATGATCGCGGAGCATAAGGAAGGTCTTATTGCGCTGACCGCGGGAACCTATGGCGATATTCCGAATACCATTCTGGAGTACGGGGAGCAGAAAGGAGAAGAGCTTTTTAAATGGTGGCACAGTACTTTCGCGGACGATTTCTATGTTCAGCTGCAAAACCATCATGTGGAAGAGGAGGACTACGTAAACAATATTCTTTTGCAGTTTGCCGAGGAGTATCAGGTGAAAATTCTAGCGCAGAATGAAACGTTTTATACCGAAAAGTCGGACGCTGCTATACAGGATATTCTGTTCTGCATAAAAGACGGTGAAAAAGTAACGAGTCCCGTCGGCAAAGGCTTCGGAAAACGCCGTGGCTTACCGACTCAGGAGTTTTATATTAAAGATGAGGACGAAATAAAGGCCGCTTTCAGAGATTTTCCTGATGCATTTGAAGGCTATTCTGAGTTTCTCTCGAAGTTTGAATCGTACCCTCTGAAGCGTGATGTTCTATTGCCGAAGTTTGATATTCCTGCTGAATTTCAGAGCGCAGATGACCTTGCTGACGGTGGTAAACGTGGTGAAAATGCCTTTCTGCGGCATCTTACTTATGAAGGTGCGAAACAGCGGTACAGGGAAATCACGCCCGAAATTGCTGAGAGACTGGATTTCGAACTCGAAGTCATTGCAAATACCGGATATCCCGGCTATTTCCTCATTGTTCAGGATTTCTGTAATGAAGCACGGAAAATGGGTGTATCTGTCGGTCCCGGAAGAGGTTCAGCGGCTGGTTCGGCAGTAGCCTACTGCATCGGAATCACCAATGTTGACCCTATTGAATACGATTTGCTTTTTGAGAGATTTTTGAATCCGGAAAGGGTGTCCATGCCTGATATCGATATCGACTTTGATGATGAAGGTCGCGACCGGGTAATAAAATGGGTTATCGATAAGTATGGAAAGAATAATGTGGCGCAAATCATCACATATTCAGTTCTCGGTGGTAAATCGGCGATTAAAGATGCGGGAAGAGTGCTCGATGTGTCAATTCCCGATACCAATAATATCGCTAAACTCGTGCCTTCGTCGCCGGGAATGAATATAGCTAAGGCTTTTGCTAAATACGACAAGCTGCCGCCTGAAGACAAGATTCTCGCAGATGAAATGAAGAGTATTCTGGAAAATCCGGAAGACAACCGTTTCACGGTTCTCGATTCTGCAAAAAAACTTGAAGGGGCTATCCGAAACACCGGAATTCACGCCTGTGGCGTCGTAATCACGCCCGAAGATATTTCCAATCTCGTTCCGATCACTATTGCCGCAAAAGATGCCGATATTTTGGTCTCTCAGTTTGATAATTCCGTAGCTGAAAGTGCAGGCCTGCTGAAAATGGATTTCCTGGGTCTGCGCACACTTACCATCATTAAAGATGCGATAAAACTGGTGAAAGACCGCCACGGAATCGAAATCGATCCGGATAAAATTCCGCTCGATGATGACAGAACTTATC
Source organism: Bacteroidota bacterium (assembly GCA_023399675.1). Classification (GTDB taxonomy): domain Bacteria; phylum Bacteroidota; class Bacteroidia; order Flavobacteriales; family Weeksellaceae; genus JAEWOS01. Next base: position 893 of record JAEWOM010000056.1, on the reverse strand, counting down.
AGCTTTTCCAGGAAGGAAAAACCATTGGTATTTTTCAGTACGAAAGTCCGGGTATGCAGAAGTACATGCGCGAACTGAAGCCGACGGTTTTCGCAGATCTTATTGCGATGAATGCACTGTACAGACCGGGCCCTATAAAATACATCCCGAATTTCATCAACAGGAAACACGGCATTGAAGAAATTGTTTACGATCTGCCGGAAAATGAAGAATATCTGGCGGAAACATACGGGATTACCGTTTATCAGGAACAGGTAATGCTGCTGTCGCAAAAACTCGCGAATTTCACCAAAGGTGAAGCCGACTCGCTGCGAAAAGCGATGGGAAAGAAGCAGAAAGCTGTATTGGACAAAATGTATCCCAAATTTATTGCGGGCGGAAAGCAGAATAACCTGGACGAGGAAAAACTCAACAAAATCTGGAAAGACTGGGAAGCTTTTGCCGAATATGCATTTAATAAATCGCATTCCACTTGTTATGCACTGATTGCTTATCATACCGCCTACCTGAAAGCGAATTATCCCGCAGAATACATGGCGAGTGTGATGAGTAACAACATCAACAACACTAAACAAATCACCATGTTTATGGAAGACTGCAAAAGCATTGGTGTCGATGTTCTGGGACCTGATGTGAACGAAAGTCAGTACAAATTTGCTGTGAACGACAAAGGCCAGATCCGTTTCGGACTGGGTGCAATAAAAGGAATAGGGGAAGGACCGAGTGACGCCATTGTACACGCCAGAAAAGACGGTAGGTTTAAAAATGTTTTTGATTTTTTTGAAAGAATTCCAAACGGACAGATTAATAAGAGGGTAGTGGAAAGCCTGGTAATTGCCGGCGCTTTTGATGAACTCGATAAATATCACCGCGCGCAGTATTTTGCTGATGAC
>JAEWOM010000034.1 GCA_023399675.1 Bacteroidota bacterium | reverse complement strand
GACGATATCCCTGTGGAAGTGGCGATGCGTTACAATACTTCGTTCAGTGAAAATCTGCATTCTTACGTCAATAATATCAATACGCATGAAGGCGGAACGCATTTAGCCGGTTTCAGAAGGGCATTGACCAGAACACTGAAAAAGTATGCCGACGATCTCGGAATTCCGCAAAAAGAAAAAGTGGAAGTAACCGGTGACGATTTCCGTGAAGGCTTAACAGCCGTTATTTCGGTAAAAGTAATGGAACCGCAGTTTGAAGGGCAAACCAAAACGAAGCTGGGAAATTCAGAAGTTTCCGGAGCGGTTGATAAAATCGTGGGCGAAATGCTCAGCAATTTCCTCGAAGAAAATCCGAACGAAGCAAAGCAGATTGTTCAGAAAGTCGTTCTGGCGGCAAAAGCAAGACAGGCAGCGAAAAAAGCAAGAGAACTCGTTCAGCGCAAATCGCCGATGGGTGGAGCCGGACTTCCGGGTAAGCTGGCAGACTGCTCATCCAAAGATCCTGAAATCTCTGAAATTTTCCTGGTTGAGGGTGATTCCGCAGGCGGAACGGCAAAACAGGGACGTGACCGTCATTTTCAGGCAATTCTGCCATTGAGAGGAAAGATCTTGAATGTCGAAAAATCGATGCTTCACAAAGTGTACGACAACGAGGAAATCAAAAATATCTATACTGCATTAGGTGTTTCCGTAGGAACAGAGGAAGACAGCAAAGCCTTGAATATCAGTAAACTGAGATATCACAAGGTGGTGATTATGACCGATGCGGATATCGACGGTTCCCATATTTCTACATTGATTCTCACATTCTTCTTCCGCTATATGAAGGAACTGATTGAGCAGGGTTATGTGTACATTGCTTCACCGCCACTGTATCTGTTGAAGAAAGGAAATAAAAAAGTGTACGCCTGGAATGAAAAAGAACGTGAAGAAAAGACACTCGAGATGGCAACAGACGGCAAAGGTGTTGAGGTTCAGCGCTACAAAGGTCTGGGTGAAATGAATGCCGAACAGTTGTGGGAAACAACCCTGAATCCGGAAAACCGAACGCTGAAAAAAGTTTCTATTGAAAGCCTTGCAGAGGCTGATAATGTGTTCAGTATGCTGATGGGAGACGAGGTTCCGCCACGCAGAGAATTCATCGAAAAAAATGCAAAATATGCTCGCATAGATGTGTAAATTTTTAACGAAAACTGAATTGATATGGCCATCCATTACGGGTGGCTTTTTCGTTTATGCAGAATTTTTTTATAAAGTCTAAAATCATATTTCTAGATCTTAATATCTGTTAAATTTTGTGTAATTTGGCAACGATAATAAATATACGATGGACAAACTTTACGTTCTGATCGCAACGTCACGGTATTAATTTCACGTCGATCAGTCCGAAGACACTCGAAAACGGTGACTTCGAAAGTTCAATGAAATTTGAAATCGCCAATACGGTAGATCGTGTAGGTCGGAAAATGATCGTGAATCCTATGATGTTTCTCGCCAAAACTAAAAATGAGTTCGACCAGACCGGAACGCGGCTGTATCCGATTGATTTTATTGCACCATTCGTACGCGAAAAGTCGATTAGAATTAAAATTCCGCAGGATTACCAGGTTGAAGAACTGCCAAAACCGAGACAAATTGTTACGGATGACAAGGAAATCAAATATTCATACAATGCGTCGCAGAAAGGGGAGTACCTCGAAATTGTCAGTAAAGTGGAAGTGGAAAGCGCCGAATATCAGAAGGAATATTATCCGGCCTTTAAACAAATCTGGTCAGCTATTGTGAAAGCAGAAAATCAGGCTGTCAGTTTGGTTAAAAAATAGTTGATGATAAAACATTATTTAAAATGCTTCCAAAATGGAGGCATTTTTCGTTTTCCCGGCACTTCGGAATTTTTTTTGCTGCTGCTGCACTGACCAAAAAAAATCAGAAAAATGAAAAGTACCTTGATCCTTGCAGCAACACTGTCCATAGCAGTTGTTTCCTGCAAGAAGTCAACAACCGAAAACAGTTCCACAGTCATCGAACAGCCCGAAGATGTTAATGCGGGAAAAGTTATGATTGATTCCGTTCGCGTACAGGATTCACTTGTCGTTTCGGAATCGTTAACGCTCGATTATAACCACAAGCTTCTTACATTCACCGGTTTGGAGAAACCTGTGCTCGACAGTTTATACAGCAAGGAATTCGATGAGAAAACAGCTATTCCTGCAGATTATTCCAAAGAAAGTCTTACCACTGCGCTGAAGCAGGACATGCAGAATTATTTCAACATCATGAAAGGCGATTCAGGCGAATACATGCCGACATTTCCGCAAGTTTGGGATCAGGTGGCAGATATGAATGTACATTCCGAACAGAACGGTTTTCTCACCATAAATTATTCAGGATTCGGTTTTACAGGCGGCGCCCACGGTTATGCGTATGAAAACTATAAGGTTGTGGATACGCATAATCAGAAAATCGTTAAAGTGGAAGATATCATAGATGTTTCCAAAGTAAACTGGAATGAAATACTGCTCAGCAGAGTGCAAGGCGGCAAAGACATGCTTTTTGAGCCGGAAAAAGTGACCTATAATCAGAATTTCTATTTTGATATCGAGAAAATAACCTTCGTTTACGGACAGTACGAAATTGCAGCGTATGCTGCCGGTATTATTCCCGTTGAAGTTCCGTATTCGGCAATTTCTACAGCAGTGAAGCCGGAATTCAAAACCAGAATGTCAATTAAGTAAAATTAATGCTTCCCCAACCGGAAGCATTTTTTATTTTTAGGCTGTGAAAGAAGTTGCCTTTATCATTAATCCGTTTTCTGCCAGGAAAAACTACCATCCTTTTCTGAATGAACTGAAGAAGAAGGTAGAAAATCCCAATTTCTATATTTCCGAATCTTTTGAAGGAACAGAGAAGTTCATCAAAGACAATTTTGACCAAACAGAGATTTTTGTCGCAATCGGTGGTGACGGAACGATTTCATCTGTTGCGCAAAAGCTGATCAACACGGATAAAATTCTGGCCATTTTTCCTGCAGGTTCCGGAAACGGTTTTTCCAACGAGACCAATTTTCACAAAAATCTGGATGAACTGCTGGAAAAGATTCAGACAAAAAGATCCAGACAGATCGATACTTTCATGGTGAACGAATATCTGTCCATCAACG
>JAEWOM010000247.1 GCA_023399675.1 Bacteroidota bacterium | reverse complement strand
GAATAATATTGCACAAACCATCGATTCTATCAGAACAGCTGTTGCGGAAGCACAGAACAGTTCCGGGGTGATGATACACAAAGTAACCGTCGGCATTGCGGGCAAGCATATCCGTTCTTTGCAGCATTCCGATTACATCATGCGTGAACATCCGGAACGCTATATTACGGAGGAGGATATCGACATTCTGAAAAATCAAGTAAAAAAGCTGGTCATGCTGCCTGGCGAGGAAATCATCCACGTTCTTCCGCAGGAATATAAAGTGGACAGCGAAGGCGAAATCCATGAGCCGATCGGTATGCACGGGAAAAGACTCGAGGCAAATTTCCACGTGGTGGTAGGGCAGATGTCCAGCATCAGAAATATCGCGCGCTGCGTTCAGGAGGCCGGTCTGGAAATGGAAGCACTTACGCTGGAGCCGCTTGCATCATCAGAAGCCGTGCTTACGAAAGAAGAGAAAGAAGCAGGTGTTGCCATCATCGATATCGGTGGCGGTACTACAGATATTGCCATTTTTAAAGACAACATCATCCGTCACACCTGTGTTATTCCATACGGAGGCGGAATCATTACGGAAGATATCAAGGAAGGATGTTCCATCATCGAGAAGCATGCTGAGCAGTTGAAGGTGAAATTCGGATCTGCACTTCCGGATATGGAAAAAGAAAGCACATTTGTAACAATTCCAGGATTGCACGGAAGAGCCGACAAAGAAATCTCACTGAAAACCCTTGCCCAGATCATCGGAGCCAGAGTGGAAGAAATTCTGGAAATGGTGAACACGGAACTGAAGGCGTACGGCGCATTCGAACAGAAAAAGAAACTGATTGCCGGTATCGTGCTTGCAGGCGGAGGATCCAATCTGAGAAATTTAAGGCAGCTCGCCAATTATACAACGGGATTCGACAGCCGCATCGGTTTTGCCAACGAATATGTGGCGAACGACAAAAATCAGCATTTGAAAGGTCCGGAATATGCTACGTCAATCGGCCTTCTGATGGAAAGTTTAAAGATCCGCGACAGAAAGCCGCTTACAAACGGTGAAGCAGAAGAAAATGTTATGGAAAATGCAGTGGAAGTTGCTGATAACAGCGAAATGCCGAGCGAATCTTTCATGCGTACAGAAGAAATAGAACCGGCAGCTCCGGCGAGAGAAAAGAGGGGTCTTACCTTCGGACAGGCGCTGATGGAAAAAGTGAAAAAGTTTTTCGAAGAGGTTGAATAATTCGGGAATTAACAATATTTTTAAAACACATAAGCAATAATATCATGGATAATAACGTAACACAGGGGTTTTCATTTGATTTGCCGAAAGGAAACTCATCAATTATAAAAGTAATCGGTGTCGGCGGCGGTGGAAACAATGCGCTGATGCACATGTACGAAAAAGGAATTCACGGAGTTGATTTCATCATCTGCAACACAGATGCGCAGACGCTGGACAACAATCCTGTCGCGAACAAAGTGCAGCTGGGCGTATCGATAACCGAAGGTCTCGGCGCAGGAGCAGATCCTGAAGTTGGCGAAAAATCAGCTATTGAAAGTATCGACGACATCAAAGCGGCTTTGGGACAGAATACAAAAATGGTCTTCATTACTGCAGGAATGGGCGGTGGAACCGGAACCGGAGCAGCACCGGTTATTGCAAAAATTGCAAAGGAAATGGGAATTCTCACGGTAGGTATCGTTACCGTACCTTTCAGTTTTGAAGGGAAGAGAAGGCTGGATCAGGCAGAATCCGGACTGGATAAATTACGCAATAATGTCGATTCACTTATTGTGATCAACAATGATAAACTTCGCCAGCAATTCGGAAATCTGGGCTTTAAGCAGGGCTTTTCCAAAGCCGATGAGGTACTTACCAACGCTGCGAAAGGTATGGCAGAAGTTATTACCGCGCCGTTTACCATTAATATCGACTTCCGTGATGCTAAATCGGTGCTGCAGAATTCAGGTACGGCTCTGATGTCTACAGGTGTTGCTACAGGTGAAAAACGTGCTGAAGAAGCAGTAAGAAAAGCACTCGATTCCCCGCTTTTAAATGACAACAAAATTACAGGCGCTAAAGATGTGTTGCTTTTGATACAGTCCGGCGACGAAGAATCTGCTGAAGCAACGATGGATGAAATCGGTCTGATCAACGATTATATTCAGAGCGAAGCAGGTAACACCGCAAACATTATCTTCGGTGTTGGTACCGATCCGGAACTCGGCGACGCAATCAAAGTGTTGGTTATTGCGACAGGATTTGCAAAAGACAATAACAAACACGCAGGAATTACGGAGAAAATAAAATTCAGCCTGACCGATTCTGCCGATCAGAGAGAGTCGCCTTTTAAATCGAGCTTTTCAAAGGACGAAACTCCGGAGATTGAAAGATCAGAATCAAAAAACGTTTTCCGTCTTGATGCAGAAGAAGATCCGGGTACTTTTCAAAATTCAGCTGCCAAAACTGCCGGTCAGCAGGCCACAGAGTACAAAGTGATCGAAAAAGACAGTGGCACAGCACAGGAACTGGAGCATTTTAACGGCGATAACGATAAAGACGGATACAATCTTTTCTCTTTCGAAGAGAAACAGGAAGGAAACAATCTCGAGGCCGAAGGGTTTTCTTTTGAAACCGAAGAACTTCCAAAATTCGAGTCACCGAAAAATGAAGTGAAAGAGGATGTGCAGGGATTTGAAGAGGAGAAGCAGGTGGAATTCAGTTTTTTCGTAAACGAGCCGATTAATGAGCCGAAAGAAGTAATCAGCGAAACTTTTTCGGAAATTAAGCAGGAACCGGCTCAAAAACAAGCGGAAAAACCGGCAGAAACCATTCAAAAACCGGTTGAAGCTGTCGTTGAGGAAAACATCAGGGAAATAGAGGTTCAGGAAATTCCCGCTAAAGAAAAGGAATTTACTTTCGTGGAAAGAACCCGTGACGACCAGCGTTCCATGGAGCGCAGAAACAAACTGAAAGAATTTAATAGCAGATATCAGGTTAATGATACGGAAAATGAGTTTGAAAAAGTTCCGGCTTTCAAAAGAAAGAATATCTCCATCGACGGGTTTAACGCATCGGAACAGAGA
>JAEWOM010000218.1 GCA_023399675.1 Bacteroidota bacterium | reverse complement strand
AAAATACATCAGCACATTATGCATATCGCAATTACTGGAAATATTGGGGCCGGAAAAACGACGCTCACTACCATGCTCGCCAAACATTACGGTTGGGAAGCACAGTTCGAAGATGTTGATCACAATCCTTATCTGGAAGATTTTTATTCTGATATGAGTAAGTGGAGTTTCGCGCTTCAGATCTATTTTTTGGGAAGCCGTTTCCGTCAGGTAAAAGAAATCCGGGAGAGTGGCAAAAATATTATTCAGGACCGCACCATCTACGAAGATGCCCACATTTTTGCAGAAAACCTGTACGATATGAATCTGCTGACAGAGCGTGATTTCAGGAACTATTTTTCAGTTTTTTCCCTGATGAAAGATTTTGTTTCAGCTCCGGATCTCCTGATTTATCTGAAGTCTGATGTCCCGAATCTTGTGAAGAAAATCTACAAACGTGGCCGCGATTACGAGGCGAGCATTTCCATTGAATATCTTTCGAAACTGAATCAGAAATATGAAAAATGGATTTCCGGTTATCAGGAAGGAAAACTCCTCATCATTGAGGTTGATGAACTGGATTTTGTAGAAAAACCTGAAGATTTCGGCTTTATCTTAGACCGAATTGATGCAGAACTGCACGGTTTGTTTTAAATTTACAAAAACATGCTCATGAACGGTTCTTTTTTCGCTATCCAGTCTGTTTTCATCATTCTTTATCTCATCGGTGTCATTCTGCTGATATACTGGATGGTCAAAATGCTGAGAAACAGTAATGAAAATCTGCAATTGCAGCGGGAGATTCTGGAACTCCTCCGAAAGAGAGATCAGCAGCAGTAACAATCCCGCGCTTCCTTTTCTGTTGCCTGCCCACGTACAGTTTGTGAAGACAACTGGACGGTTTGTTTACTTCAGTAGATAATTTCTAAAGCGATAAAACCTCCGCAGATTTACTGTGCAGGGGTTTTCTTTATTTAGTTGATTATTACTGTTATTTATGGTGTCCCGGCTCCCAAATCAGCCGTAAATGTGAAAGTACAGCATGAAATTCTGCAATTGGTTAACGAAAACTATGGTTATCTTTGAGCATGGTAAAAGTCCTTCATAACAATAACTGCTCAAAATCGAGGGCAATACTGGAGTATCTTGATGAAAACGGTGTTCCGTTTGAAGTGATTGATTTTGTACAGAATCCGCTTTCGATGCTTGAACTCAGGACTGTTCTGAAAAAACTGGGAATGGGGGTTCACGAAATTATCCGAAAGAATGATCCGCTGTTTGTTGAACAGTATTCAGGAAAAGAAATGACGGATGAGGAATGGATGCAGGTGCTGATTGATAATCCGCAGCTGATGCAGCGGCCTATCCTGATAAAATCATCAATGGCGATGATCGGCAGACCGATTGAGAATGTAAAATATTTTATTGAATAAAGAAGCCGTCACGAATTTGTGACGGCTTACTTTATTTAATTATTTTCGAGCATAGACCGAACATCAGCAAATCCGCCTCCGTTATATCCGTTTTCTAATCCTTGAGACTGCAGATACTCCAGCGCTTTTCCACTGCGGTTACCACTTCTGCAAAACAGAACCACAGGCTTCCCGCTGTTCAGGATTTCATCCTTCCGGCTTTCCACTTCGCCTAACGGAATATTTTTTGCCCCCTCCACTTCACCGTCAACCATCAGTTCCATCGGTTCCCGAACGTCGATCAGTTCGTAGTTTCCTGACTGTAATACTTCTTTTACATCCATTTTTTAATTAATTTTAGAATTAAGAATAGCGATTGTTACCGCAGACACAAATGTAGAAATTATTAGTTTTGCCCACAACCATGCTGAAGGCTGAGAAATACACGAACATTATTAAATCCAAAGCGAAAAACTTCGGATTTCAGAGCTGTGGAATAGCAAAAGCCGGTTTTCTCGAAGAAGATGCCCATGCACTCGATGCTTTTCTTAAACGCAACTATCACGGTGAAATGCATTACATGGAAAATCACTACGATAAGCGGCTGGACCCGACTTTACTGGTTGAAGGTGCTAAATCTGTGATTTCTCTTTCGTATAATTATTTTCCGGACGAGACGATTCCGGCTGAAAATAACTATAAGATTTCCAAATACGCGTACGGGAAGGATTATCACGACATCATTAAAGACATTCTGCGGAATATGATGGTTGAACTCACTGATGAAATCGGCGATTTCGGATTCAGGATTTTCGTAGATTCAGCACCGGTGCTGGAAAGGAGCTGGGCACGCAAATCAGGCATCGGATGGGTTGGAAAAAATGCAAACCTGATTACGAAACAGTCGGGTTCGTTCTATTTTCTGGCTGAAATTATATGCGATCTCGAACTGATACCGGATCATCCCGTTGCTGATTACTGCGGAAGCTGCACGCGTTGCATTGATGCCTGCCCGACAGACGCAATTGTGTCAGATAAAATCATTGACGGCAGCAAGTGCATTTCTTACGCTACGATTGAACTGAAAAATGAAATTCCGGATTTCTTTAATAACCGGATGGAAGACTGGATTTTTGGCTGCGATATCTGTCAGGATGTGTGTCCGTGGAACCGTTTTTCGGTACCGCATCAGCAGCCGGATTTTAATCCGAATGAAAAACTGAGATCTTTCCGGAAAAAGGACTGGCAGGAACTTACGCAGGAATTATTCTCTGAAATTTTCAGAAAATCTGCGGTTAAACGGGCAAAATTTTCAGGTTTGAAGCGTAATATTGAATTGATCTCGAAAACAGATCAGGAAAAATAGGGGGGAGAAGGTACTGCGCCCGGTGTCAGGCGGATTCAGAAGTGTGGCAAAATAAAAAAAAATCAGTCGGTTATGATGCCGTTAGTATTTTTTTTGGCTGCGTTTAGGCGCAACTTTTACCCGAAATTTGAATCTTTTCTGTGATTTTGTGTTTTTACGCATATTATTATCAGTAATTTGCTTCTAAATTTAAATAAGCAACGTGAATCTACCAAATATTTTGCCAATTATTTTATCAGCGGAAACATATATTTATCCCATGAAAATAGCACTGAAAATTGGCTTAAAAGTAATCGGAGCAGTTCTTGGTATTACCGCTGTTTATGGGATTTTTGCGCTGATTACGGAGCGTATTCCAGTACAGGCAGAAGCTACTCCGGAGCCTAAAGTGCTGAAAGGCTTCATCAGTACCAACGGCGTGCATACCGATCTCGTTTTTCCGATCAGAACACAATGGATAGACTGGAGTGAAAAATTTCCTTTCGAAAACACCATTTCCAAAAGGACTGATTATCAGTTTATTTCTATCGGTTGGGGCGATAAAGGATTTTACCTGGATACGCCGACCTGGGACGATCTGAAGTTTTCTACCGCTTTCGAAGCTGCTTTCTGGCTTGGCGATGCTGCAGTTCACGCTACGTATTATGATGAAATGAAAGAAGGTAAAGATGTGAAAGCGATTATGCTTACAGAAAGACAGTATCTTGAAATCATCGCATTTATCGATGAAAGTCTGGATAAAGATGAAAACGGTAATTATATCCTCATTGAGACCGATGCGCAGTATGGAGACGATGACGCTTTTTATGAAGCCAAAGGCAAATACAGTCTTTTTCATACCTGCAATACCTGGACGAATAACGGACTGAAAGAAGGCGGACAAAAAGCTGCACTTTGGGCAGGAACTGATATGGGAATCCTGCGCCATTATGAATAACGACACTGTGATCTTACTGCGCTGTCATGCTAAAACATAATCTACTTAATCTGATTGCCGCACTTTTGCCTTCTCAAAAGAATTTGTGAAGAATGGAAATTCAGTTTTGCTTTAATTAAGATCGGTTTATGAAGAAATCACCAGTTTTTGATGATACCGGTCTTCATAGAGATTCTGAAGTTCATGTACATATTTGAGTTCAGTTTGCGATGTGCTGTCCGTCCAGACGCCGTTTTTCATGGAAAAGCGCAGGTCTTTAAAATTGAAAATCAGTTCGCTGACATCCGCACCAAATTTTCTGAGCCAGCCCTCATTAAGCGGAATACCTTTCAGCCCCGAATAGTAAATATTGGCGATCTGTTCCTGACCGGTAACGTCGTAGTTACGAATCGTGGCGGTATCGGTTCTCACTTCCATCACTTCGGAAAGCGTTTCCACATTGTATACGAGATTTCCGGGTCTTAATCCAAGTTTGTTCGTCATCGTCAATTTTTGAGGCAATTTACATTAAATTTTATTCGTGAAGAACAGGTGCAAAAACTGATAAAGTAATCCTCTGCTTTCGCAATGAATACGGTGA
>JAEWOM010000152.1 GCA_023399675.1 Bacteroidota bacterium | reverse complement strand
GTCTATCATGCTGCCGCTTATAAGCATGTTCCAATTATTGAGGAAAATCCACATGAAGCTATTCTGGTAAACATCTATGGGTCCAAAACACTGGCGAAACTTGCTTCGAAATACCGCATCAACCGTTTTGTGATGATTTCTACAGACAAAGCTGTAAATCCTACCAATGTAATGGGTGCTTCCAAACGTTCCGCTGAACTTTTTGTTCAGTCCCTGAACGATCTTCCGGAAAACACTACAAAGTTTATCACCACCAGGTTCGGAAATGTTCTCGGATCGAACGGATCAGTGATCCCGCATTTTAAGAAACAGATTGAAAGCGGTGGTCCGGTTACCATTACACATCCGGATATTGTTCGCTACTTTATGACAATACCGGAAGCATGCGATCTGGTTCTTCAGGCGGGAACAATGGGATCTGGCGGTGAGATTTTCGTGTTCGACATGGGTGAGCCAGTTAAGATTGTAGATCTCGCAACGAAAATGATTAGGCTTTACGGACTCACGCCAAACGAAGATATAGAGATTACCTATACCGGTTTGAGACCTGGTGAAAAACTGTATGAAGAACTGCTTAGTGACAATGCGAGAACTTTGCCTACGCATCACGAAAAAATAATGATTTCTAAAGATCAGCGCATTCCGTTTAGCGAAATCGACCGTCTTACAGGTTCACTGATCAGAGCGGCACTGCAGCGGGACAAGATGGAAGTGGTGGAAATGCTTAAAACGATCGTTCCGGAATATATCAGTCAGAATTCGGAATTTGAAGTGTTGGACAACAAATAATTTGGATTTACCCTAAACCTTCGATTACAGAAGCCTATTCTTTTAATTTTTGTTTATTAAATTTGCCGATACCGGTTATTAAATGTTAAAACGGTAGAATAAATAAAATTTTAAAAACGTTACATGGAATATTCTGTAAAATTCCGCACCGAAATAATCATAAATGAATATTAAAAATACTATTCTGGCATTCGCATCAACCTGTGCACTTTTTTCCTGCGCTACTCAAAAATCTGAAATTAATTACATGAAAGATATTGAGCAGATTGCCGTGGAAACCTCGGTTAAAAACAGCCGCACTACTATTCAGTCTTCTGATCAGCTCGAAATTTTTGTAACCGCACGCGATATGGACGTTGCAGCGCCGTTTAACCAGAGTTTTTCGTCGTCAACAAATACGGGAACTGAAACGAAAGCCATTTCGAATGGTAACGCATCGCCACAGGCACCAACATACACGGTGGATAGCGATGGAAATATCAATATGAACGTACTTGGAAAAATAAATACTACTGGACTGAATATCGAAGACCTGCGTGATGATTTACAGAACCGCTTGACGCGTTATATCAAGAATCCGATCGTTAATGTGAAACACGCCAATTATAAAATTACCGTGATGGGCGAGGTAAACAAACCGGACACTTATTCTGTGCCCGATGGAAAAATTACCATTCTGAGTGCACTGGGACTCGCCGGTGATCTTACGATGTATGGTAAACGTGATAATGTGCTGGTGGTACGTAATGTGGATGGCGAAATTATGAAGCAGCGCATTGATCTGACGTCGGCTAATTTCATCAACTCTCCGGTCTATTATCTTCGGCAGAATGACGTGGTGTATGTTGAAGCCAATGAAACGCGAGCCAAAACCAGCAGACTGGACCCGAATACCGGTACCTACATCGCAATCGGTGGTATTGTGGTTTCACTGGCATCGGTACTGATTCTATTGATCAGAAACTAACCGAAATAATTCATCGAGGAACAGCAGCGTCAAATGAAGCCCGAAATTATTCAACTTCCAAAAATCCTGGACAAAAGAGGTAATCTCACCTTTTTCGAACATCCCGGCCAGTTACCTTTCGACATCAAGCGAACCTACTGGATTTACGATGTTCCGGGAGGAGAGACGCGCGGCAGTCATGCCTTCAGAGAACAGCAGGAATTTATCATTGCGCTTTCAGGCAGTTTTGATGTTATACTGCATGATGGTTCGGATACTCAGCGATTTACGTTAAACCGTTCCTATTACGGACTGTTTGTGCCGGCAATGTACTGGCGAAGCATCGAGAATTTTTCGACAAATTCGCTCGCTTTGATCGTTTCCGATAAGGCTTTTGATCAGCACGACTACATCCGCGATTTTGAGGAGTTTATAAATTTGAAAAATGCGCAGTAAACCTTCCGTTTTCGACTGCTCTGTCATAGATTTGGGCAAAATCAGTTTTGATGAAGGCAACCTGACCGTTGTTGAGAATGCGTCGCAGTTTCCGTTTGACGTTAAGCGTGTTTTCTATCTGTATGATATTGCGGGAGGAGAAAGCAGAGGTGCACATTCACACCGGGAATGTCACCAGTTTCTGATTGCCGCGAGCGGAAGCTTCGAAGTTGCTCTTGATGACGGAAAATTTAAGAGACAGGTTTTTCTGAACAGACCGGATATCGGACTTCATATACCACCAGGAATCTGGGCTTCTGAAGTTAATTTTTCTTCAGGTGCCGTTTGTCTTGTGCTTGCATCGCACACCTATGATGAACACGACTATGTTCGAAACTATGAAATGTTTTTAAACCTTCAGCATGACTAAAATTCATCCGACCGCCGATGTTCAGAGTGAAAGTATCGGCGAAGGCACGTCCATTTGGCAGTTTTGCGTCGTCTTAAAAGATGCCGTGATAGGTAAGAATTGCAACATCAACTGTCAGGTACTTATTGAAAATGACGTAAAGATCGGCGATAACGTTACAATAAAACCCGGAGTGCAGATTTGGGACGGTGTAACACTGGAAGATAACGTGTTCATCGGACCCAATGTTACGTTTACAAATGATTTAATGCCCCGTTCGAAGGTTTATCCGGAATCTTTTGAGAAAACACTCGTGAAAAAAGGAGCGTCAATCGGTGCCAATGCAACTATTATTGCGGGCAATACCATTGGCGAAAATGCCATGATCGGTGCTGGCAGCGTGGTTACAAAGGATGTGCCGGCAAATGAAATATGGATGGGAAATCCTGCAAAATTTTATAAAAAAACAACATGATAAAGTTTCTTGATCTACAGAAAATTAACCTGCTCCATCAGGGACAGATTGAAGACCGACTGCTCAACGTTTTCCGCAGCGGCTGGTATCTTTTGGGTAATGAAGTGAAAAATTTTGAAACAGCCTTTGCTGAATATACCGGTGCAAATCATGCGATCGGTGTTGCAAACGGGCTGGATGCTTTGCGGCTCATTTTCAAAGCGTATCTGGAACTCGGTATCATGAACGTTGGAGATGAGGTTATTGTTCCGGCAAACACGTACATCGCTTCAATTCTTGCCATTACCGACAATAAGTTGGTTCCGGTTTTGGTAGAGCCCGATTTGGCAAATTATAATCTCGATATTTCTAAAGTCGAGGAAAAAATAACCGAAAAGACGAAAGCCATAATGGTCGTACACCTGTACGGAAGAACGGTTTGGTCGGAAGATCTCGAAGCTCTGGCAAAGAAACATAATCTGAAAATTGTGGAGGATAACGCGCAGGCAATCGGTGCCATTTGGAATGGAAGAAAGACCGGCAGTTTGGGCGATGCTGCAGGTTTCAGTTTTTATCCGGGAAAGAATCTGGGTGCACTTGGTGACGGTGGAGCTGTCACGACAAATAATGAAGAACTTGCCGGAACGGTCAGAGCTATAGCCAATTATGGGTCGAGCGAGAAATATGTGAATAAATTTCAGGGACTAAACTCGAGGCTCGATGAAATGCAGGCTGCGGTTCTGGATGTAAAACTGAAATACATAGATAAAGAAAACGACAGAAGGCGTGAGATTGCGGAAAAGTATATCGCAGAAATCAAAAACGATGCGCTAATTCTTCCTGAGAATCCTGAAAATTCTTCGGAGCATGTGTGGCATCTGTTCGTGGTCCGCACTGAAAACCGCGGTGCACTGCAAAACCACCTTACGGAAAACGGTGTACAGACTTTGATTCATTATCCGATTCCTCCGCATAAACAGGCAGCTTATAAGGATTGGAACACGCAGTCTTATCCGATCACCGAAAAAATCCATGATGAGGTCTTAAGTCTGCCAATCAGTCCGGTGATGACGGATGAGGAAGTAACAGAAGTAATTAACGCAGTAAACAGTTACGCCGTTTAACTGTTCCAGGTAACTGAAAAATATTCTCTATTTTTGCCCTTCTAATTAGAAATATTGAATAAAATTCTATCTAAATATTTGTGCTTGCATGTCGGATAAAATAAAATTCGCAGTCGTTGGCTGCGGTCATATTGGAAAAAGACATGCAGAAATGATCAGAAGAAATCCTAACTGTGAACTCGTTGCATTGGTGGATGTCGACGATCCGGTTAAGTTGGGGGTACATCATCTTGGAATTCCTTTTTTCATTACACTGGATGCTTTTTTGGCTTCGGGAATCTCTGCCGATGTTGTTAATGTTGCCACACCGAACGGAATTCACGCAGAACAGGGAAACAAGGTTCTGAATGCCGGAATGCATCTGGTAATCGAGAAACCTATGGCTTTATCCGGAGCGGATGCGCAGACTTTAATTTCAACGGCCAAAACTGCCGAAAAGGAAATTTTCTG
>JAEWOM010000227.1 GCA_023399675.1 Bacteroidota bacterium | reverse complement strand
CCAACACGGGGATTTCCCAATTAATTTTCCAAAAGACATTGTATTAATCAAACAATAAGAATACCGCCACCTGGCGGTTTTTACTTTTAAAGAAATTTCTACCATGGAACAATGAAAATTTTCTATTTTGTTTCGCAATTTTTGTTGGTTTCCTGCATAGCACAGCAAACGTATCCGTTAATTGCAAAACCCACCCAAATTCCACAAAATTCCTATATGAAAGATCTAAACAATGATATTTTAAAATACGTGGGACTATGGAAGGCTACCTTTGATAATAAAGTTTATTATTTGAATATCACAAAGCAGCAGAATTTATATGTTAATGCAACCAAAGTCTATCAAGACGTTATAAAGGTAAATTACACCGTAAAAAATGTAACTGAAACTATGATTAAATAGTAATAATTGCGGAATCGGATGGGGTAGGATTCAACTTGCTAAAATTAATATAGATCAATTGTATTGGAGCTATTTCCAAACTCAAGTACAATTAATGATACTGATTGCTCACCACGTCAAGATTTAACAATTTATCTCCCAATTACGCAAAACTTAATTTTCACCAAACAATAACCAAAACCGCCAGACGGCAGTTTTTTTGTGCTTTTACCCTTAAAATACGATTTTCAGCATCAGATTGCTATTGTCTTTAGATTTTAATAAATTAGCAACAACAAATTTTTAGATTCAATGAAAAGATTATTATTACTGTGCACCTTCCTCCTCAGCTTTGTGCAGATGCGGGCCGACGAAGGAATGTGGCTTCTCATGCTCATCAAAAGGCTTAATGGGGTAGATCTGCAAAAACAGGGTCTGCGTCTTACTCCGGAAGAAATTTATTCCGTGAACAACTCTTCGCTGAAAGATGCGATAGTGAGTTTCGGCGGTTTCTGTACCGGTGAGATCGTATCCGCAAAGGGGCTGATCTTTACCAATCACCATTGTGGCTATGATAACATCGCTGCAGCTTCCACACCCGAGAAAGATTACCTGAAGAACGGTTTCTGGGCCATGAAAGAGAAGGACGAATTCAATGCGAAAGATCTGTATGTGCGTTTTCTCGTACGTATGGATGATGCCACGCAAAGAATCAATTCAAAACTCAATAATTCCATGTCTGCAGAGGACCGCAATGCAGTTATCAACGCAGAAAGCAGAGCCATCATTGCAGAAAACAATGCCAACGGTAAATATGTGGTGGAAGTGAAGTCATTTTTTAATGGAAATGAGTTCTATTATTTTGTTTATCAGGACTATAAAGATGTAAGGCTCGTAGGTGCGCCACCTTCTTCATTAGGAAAATTCGGAGGTGATACCGACAACTGGGAGTGGCCGCGCCATACTGCAGATTTTGCTGTATTCCGTGTGTATGCTGATGCAAACGGGAATCCTGCAGAATATAGTCCGGCAAACGTACCGCTCGTTCCGAAGCATTATCTGCCGATTTCCATGAAAGGTGTAAAACCAGGAGATTTTGCCATGATTATGGGTTACCCGGGAAGAACAAACCGTTATCTTACTTCCTACGGAATAGAAAGCATGGTAACGAAGGATTATCCGGCGTGGGTTGAAGCTTCCAACCTTGCCATGAAAGTTATGAAAAAGCATATGGACCAGAACAACGCAGTTCGTCTGGACTATGCTTCGCAGTATGCGAATGTTGCCAATTACTGGAAAAACAGACAGGGAACTATTGATGCGGTGGATAAAAACTCTACCATTT
Organism: Bacteroidota bacterium; assembly: GCA_023399675.1. Classification (GTDB taxonomy): domain Bacteria; phylum Bacteroidota; class Bacteroidia; order Flavobacteriales; family Weeksellaceae; genus JAEWOS01. The sequence continues at coordinate 2,068 of JAEWOM010000227.1, read as the reverse complement.
CCAGCAAACAGCGCGATGAGGATGCTTTCAGAAGTTGGGCAGCACAGTCCGGTAATTACGAATACACCAATTTGCTCGAGAATATGAGGCTGTACTACAACCAGGTTTCTAACAGAAATGTGGAAAGAATGTACAATGCTCAACTGCAGATGAATTCAAAATACCTGACGATTCCGTTCCAGTTGGGAGGTTTGATGAAAGCGTATTCAGACCAGGATATGGCAGGAAGAGTGCAGATGAAGGCGCAGCTGGATGAAGCCGTGGATTCGTTCTATGCAGATTTCAATCCGGAACTGGAAGGGGAAATGATGAACTCCATGGTAAACCTTTATCAGAGCAGAGTAAACCCTGATGTTGCTTCGAAAACGCTGATGGCGCAGAATGCCACTTCACTTTCCAATACCGCTTTCCGCTCGATTTTCGCCAATAAAAAATCGGTGACTGACTGGATTTTGAGACCGGACAAAGTAAAGCTCGACGCAGATCCGCTTTACAGATTATCAATGGATTATGTACAGGATCAAAGACTGATTGCTCAGCGTTTTTCCAAAGTGGAAGCGAATTTTGCGAACAACAACAGAATGTATCTTGACGGACTTCGGAAAGCTTTCCCGGACAGAAAATTCTATCCGGATGCGAACTTCACGATGCGTATGACCTTCGGAAAAGTTACTACGCTTCCGCAGCGAGATGACCGCAACTACGACGGAATCACCGAAAATTTCTATACCGATATGGACGGAATGGTGAGAAAACTGAAGAAAGGTGATGAAGAATTCGATTTGCCGCAAAGACTGATTGACCTTAATGCAACACGCGATTACGGCGATTATGCCGATAAAGCAGGTTATATGCCGGTAAATTTCCTTACGGATAATGATATAACAGGCGGAAATTCCGGTTCTCCGGTAATTGATGCAGACGGTAACCTGATCGGGATTGCTTTTGACGGAAATTCTGAAGCGCTGTCCGGTGATATCGTTTTTGAGGATGAATGGCAAAAAACCATCAACGTGGATATCCGTTACGTGCTTTGGGTAATCGATAAGTATGCAGGAGCAAAAAGACTGATTAACGAACTGACGCTGATAAAAGAAGGAGATGTAACCCCGAAACCGGGCGAACTGATGAAGAAGGAAGCAGCGAAAGCGCGAAGATAATTACAGACAGTGTTTAAATAGAACAGGAGCAAATTCATTTTTGCTCCTGTTTTTTTATTAAAACTCCAGATATTCTGAATTTCCGGGGAGGTTTTTAATAAAACTCAGATCATATACGAACATATCGTCGAAGTCATTCATGGCGTTGATCAGCTGAAAATGCGTGAACTGACGGATGTTCTGAAGATTGATGTCTGCTTCCTTTATTTTTTTCGTTTTCAGCAAATGCTGCCTTTGCACACCGTTCAATAGAAAAGTCTTCGGTGTAAACCAGTCTTTTCCTTTCAGAAACAGAATGTTGGTATAGGAAGTGTCCGTAATGTGGTTGTTTTTTACGATGATGATTTCCTTCGCCTTGCTTTTCGTTTTCATTTTTTCGATTTCGCGGCGGTCCTCAAATTTAAAAGGATAATCGAAACAGTTGTTTTCAACCAGCTCAAAAGAATGAATTTCCGGAATCGCATACGGAATCATCTGTACGCTGTAATTGCGGTCCAGATCATAGGTTAGGCGCATTTTGTAGAGACCGTCTTCATCGTGATTGAGGTTCTGAAAAATTTTCTTCAGATCAAGTGAACCGTCTTTTCCGAAATGCTGAAAGGTTCCGTTCACTCTTTCCTGATGATATTCCAGCAGAAAAGCTTTTTGATCTTCTATTTTAATGCTCTCAATGAATCGGTACATAAATTTTATTTTTCATTTCTTCGTATTCGTCTTGCAGTTTGCTCATGTGCGTAATGCCGCCGCCACTCTTAAAGTAGAGTTCCTCATTTTCCTTTTCGATAAAGCGGATCAACACGCAGCTGTCTGTGTTTTTCCCGTCAAACCAGCCGCAAATTCCGGTGTAGAATCCCCGGTCGTATCCTTCACTTTCCAGAATGATTTCCAAGGTTTTAGGTTTTGGCGCG
>JAEWOM010000220.1 GCA_023399675.1 Bacteroidota bacterium | reverse complement strand
TTTTTTATAGGTAATATCTTCGTATTCTTTAGCGGTTTTCCAGTCGATCATTTTTCGTTAGTATTTGCGCAAAAATAGGCAATTAAGAATAAAATTTCTGTGTTGAAATTCTCGCCAAAGTAAAGGTGGTAATCAGACAGAAAACCGACAGATCAGAACATCAGCTGCGCTTTCACAACAATTACATATAGCTCTTTGAAATATAATAATGAATACCAAAGAGAAAGAAAGCCAACAGTTCATGCTGATTTCTGAGCGTATCAAAATCACCGGAGGTTTCTATCGTATAATCGTACTGAAAAGTTTTCCATTTAAACGCTCCGGCAGCGGTTATGAGGACATTATTGTTTTGATTCACCAGTTCAAAGACGCTTCCGCAAATGGTTTTATAACGCAGAAAATAGTCCGATTCAGGATGATCTGTAAGATCGGTGATCAGCAATTCGCGCCAGCCGTTCTTCATTTCCATCAGAACATTCTGCCCGCTTTTCAAAAAAATCTGATGCTGCCAGACCCCTTCCACCGTTATTTGAAATGAATTGGCATCGCCGATCAGAACGTCCGCTTCCATCGAATACAGACTTTTATACTCAATTTTCCCGATAAATTCGTCACGCCGAAAGATGATGATTTGGTTTGTGCCTGATGACCTGGCTATAAAAGAACCCATTCGTAAAAATAGCAAAGATTGTTTTAAACAGGAAAGTTATTTTGACTGATCATTTCGCTCACTGTACTTTCATGAGTTCCTCGAGCGTCACCACGAAGTTGATTCCTTTGTTTCTGATGATGTTTCCACTCGAGATGATTTCTTTATACTTTGCCAATTTTCCATATCTGAACTTTTTGTCTTGAAAAGCAGGTGCATCGGATGGTTGGATTTCATAAACCAAATAGTAATCTCTTGGAGTTCCTGGGTAACCTAAATTCTCCATTTCACTTTTAGAGAAAATTTTGAATCCTTCACTGAGTTCAAAAATTTTATCGGCGTAGAGACCGTCTGTGTCGCGCATGCCTTTTTCCCGCAGAGCGATAAAACGGGCTTGTGCAAAAGCAGCTGTAATTTCAGGAGAATCCTTATCCGGACGGAAATTGTACAGTCCGTTTTTTACACACCATTCAAGATGTTCCTTGCTGCGTACATATCCTACAATCACCATGGTTTCCTGCGGAAGAATCCTTTCCGTTTTCAGATAGATCGGCGCAGCTTCCTGTAAAGAATCTCCAGGTTTGTTGCGGTGGACTTTATAATTTTTCACAGCAAGGTGTTCACGCTGAGAATTAAGATTTAACAAATGATTTCTTATATCGGTAATGAATCCCTGTACTACAAGAATCCCGGTATTTGCTTCATTGGGCCGTACGGCAAATGCGCCTAAGCCCGGCAGGATTTCATGAAAGCCCTTGAAAACTTTTTTGGAATCTTCCAGTCCGGGATATAAAATGTAAGAGCCATAAGTCCTTCGGATGGCATCATTATAGGTGTGCATTTTGTGAAGGTCTTCCCTTTTGAAAAGCATTTCCCCACCCGATTTATCCAAAGTTCCTTCCTCTGCTTCTTTATTCAGTACATCGATCTCAATTCCACTTTTCACTTTGTATTTGGAATCAAAATGGACATGAACGATCTCATTGAGTTTTTCCGCAATATCTTTTTCTGCGTCCTTTTCCTGGAGTTCTGCCGGCCAGATGCTGAGGGTATAATCCGGACGGAGCTGCATCGTCCACGATCCTTGGTTTCCAATTTCGGTTCCGCTACTTCCAAAAGTTTTGTTATAGGAAAATTCCATTTTCAACCGCCGCGTTTTTCCTTCAAAAATTCCTTTCAGGACCAATTCATTGCCTTCTTTCAGATTGAAATTCAGCCCACTGTCAGCAGAAACAATCAGCTTTTTCAGTTCATCTTTACTGATTTCGAAGTTGGCTTTTACTGCTTTTAAGAGTTCGAAGAACAACCAGTATTCATACAGCTTGGCGACATCTTTCTTTCCTGCATCGTACACATCATCGCCGCCTTTCCAGGTCAGACTGGCTGCCAAGTCGAACATCACCCATATTTTGAGGATGCTGCGGTAACCTTCACGACGCTGCAGAACAGGACTGTTCAGAAGCAGGTTATTTGCTCTGCCAATTCCGCGGAAAAACGGATGATTCAGATGATTGTCCAGGCGACTTAGCAATTCATTACTTTCGCGGTAAAGCCTTTCATTGTTTTTTCCTGCAAACTGAATCTTTTCGATGAATGCGTGAAAACTCTCGAGTGCAAATTTGATGAATCTGTTTTCGGAAGTATCCGGATTGTCCTGTTTTACAAAAGTCTGAACCTTGGAAGCAACTGCATTGATTCCAAAATCTTTAAGGCGGTGGCCGTCTATTAATTTTACAGAAGCACTTCCCGTCATCTCCCGCAGATTGGAGCGTGTGAAACGCTTAATTCTTCCAACCGGTTGCTGTTGTTGCGTCATGTCCCATCGGGAGTTAGGATTTCTGAGAATGTGATAAATGGCCAGCTCAAACTCTTCACTGTCCAGAATGGATTTGATGAAGGCGAATTTTTGATAAAGACTCTGCGGATTGTTGTCAAAATCAGGTGTAACGGACTGATATACCGGAACGTCACTCTGGAAAATCAGGTCAATCGTCTGTTCGGCAATCTGAGAGAGCATGATGCGGTAATCGCTCCGGTAATCCGTTTTTACCGAAAGTACTTCCAGTTCAATTACATCATCGGTAATCTGCCATTCCTCGTTAACCCTTTTCTCAACCGCAATTTTCAGCCTGCCTACAGAAGTATTCGGCTGAATTTTTCCCATATTCCGGTTGAATTTGGAAGGAATAACCAATAAGGATTCAGCCAAAGCATAGTCAGGATCACTGATTTTGTACTCGTAAAAATTTCCTTCGTAAATTTGATATGGGGATTCGGTTCCTTCAGGAGCCGGATTCTCAAATGCCTCGCGCATATCGTTTTCTTTCTCATGAACAATTTCACAAAAGAGGCCTTTCTTGATATGGTCCAGTCCGATTTTCACGATCAGGCTTCTGCGTAACTTGCAAAACTGTTTTCAATGAGCGACTGATACATCCGCTGAATTTTTCCGAATGACAAAGGATACTTGATGTTGGTTACTTCCACATTTGATTTGCCCTCATTGGTGAAAATATCAGTTTCAGGTATCGTTACAAGACAAAGTTTAGCCAGTTCTGTAAGTGGCTTGGCCAGTTTTCTTCGCGAACCGTGAAGCTTTGGCAGCAGCTTCTGCATTATGGCAACATCCGTTTTTTCTTCCGATGAAAGGTTCGAATCCAAACGTCCAATACGATCATACAGTTTGATGATTTCATTGGCAGAACGGTAACCGAATTCCGCACCCACTTCTTTCAGTGTTCCAAAGAAATTCAATAATTCAGATTTCAGATTATCATCTGCGATGGTTTCCTGCTTTGCATTTTCAAGAAAAGAAGCAGCAAACGCTGCACCTTCACCATTAAAATCAGTTAATGGAACAGGGTTTTTCAGAAAATTTTCAAGATCATCAGTATCCACTCTGAATTCAATGACGTTGGCTCTGTCCAACACTTTCGGACTGAACATGTAAGTAGTTTCGTCAATGTTCACCGTTCCGATTACGAAAAGATTTGGCGGCCACACGTAGGATTTGTCAACGCTGATTTCACCACTTTTCAAAGCTATATCTGAAGCATGAAGTTGAAACTCTTGCCGGGATTCCATGATGCTCAGAAAATCTGCGAAATATCTTTCCACATGACTGAGGTTCATTTCATCCAAAATCAGAAAGTATGGCTTATCCTGATTTTCATTGGCTTCAATGATGAATTGCAGCGCGCCATTTTCCGGTAGCACATAATTGTTCGGATCCAACGCATTTACATAACCCAGCAAAGGTTCACGGTTAATCCAGTCGGCACCTACGGGAACGAGGCAGTATTGCGATTTATTTTCACAGATCCATTGAGCGAAAGTCAAAGCAAGACGAGTTTTCCCCGAACCGGAAAGGCCTGTGAGAAGCACGAAGGGTTTGGTTTGTAGGGAAGAAATAAATCTTGTCACAAGCAGTGGATTGAAAATATTCATTAATGGATTTAATGAAGAATATTGCATTTTTTCTTCGAAGAGTAGTTGTGAATGCTCGTTCCTGACTTGGCTTTGCATAATCTCTTTGTATTGATCTATGATTTCTTCGATATCCTTCTGCAAAACCTCCGCAGCAGGCATGTTTTCAGGATCATAAATCTTGAAAATCATTGATTCCTCATACCTTTTTGGCTTCTCTTGAAATTTTTCTAGAAAGTATGATTTAATCGATTGTTCTTGAATGTTATGCCAGGAAACGTCTGGCTTATGCGTTTCGCTAATTCCGTATGCCAGAATAATTATATTGTGTTCTTTGTAGTATAAATAAACAGGATAAATACCATGCTGAATAGTGTTATTTCCCAACAAAAACCCGATCCAAGGTATACTTGCAAAATTTCCTTGTCCAAAACTGATTTTCAACTTGGTATCTAAAAAAGAAGTAGGATAACTTTTAGTTTTTAAATCATTTTGTTCATCTGCTTGCGATATAAACTGCCTCAACAACGAAGCTATGTTGGCTTTTTCTTTTGGAACTATTAAAAAACCATGATTTTCCAAAATTTGAAATGGCTCCTTAATATTATTATCAAAATTTCTTAAAAATAATTCTTCTCCACCAGCTAACTTATTAGCTTCAGAAAGTACAAGTATAGGAGGATATGGTTTTTCTTGATATAAGAGGTCATAAGTTGAGGAACTTCTGCCGCTTAACGATTCCGGATTTTCGTCAATTCGATTTATCGCTTTGATAATTTGATCTCTAGTAATATTTTCCATCTTCTAATAAGGTATAAATCTAAGCATTTATATGTGAAATCTCCGATTTGCTAGACTGCATAATATCACCCAATAAATTCTTCAATATTTCTTTGGTGTTGTTTAATAATCATTTCATCTTCTCCATTCCTAACCGCTTCATTTTGTAAGTCTCCCCGAACGTTGGACAGCATTAAACCCTCACTTTTTGTAAATCTATAAAATATTTCATTGCGATGCTGTTGGTGTTGGAAACATTTGTTGGATGGGAGAAAACTTGGTGATGGAATCTTGCTTTGGCAAGTTTTCCTCATTCAACAAATACTGCATTGGAGAAAGATTTC
>JAEWOM010000295.1 GCA_023399675.1 Bacteroidota bacterium | reverse complement strand
CTGTCATGTTTCTCGGCAGTACTTCCTGTTAAGGGCTGAAACCAGTGTGTATAATGTGTTGCACCTTTGGACAGTGCCCAGTCTTTCATAGCAACTGCAATTTGGTCTGCAATATGCCGCTCTATTTTGCTGCCTCTCTTAATGGCTCCCTGGATAGAAGTAAAAGCTTCTTTAGTAAGGTATGAGCGCATTGTTTCCTCTGAAAAGACATTTTCGCAGAATAGTTCAGATAATTTTTTCGGTACTTCTATCGCATTGTCTTTTCTGTAGTTTCGGAATGGCAGTTCTGCCAGTGCTTTAAATCGTAATGTTGACATTTGTAGCGTTTTTCTGGGGCAAAAATAAATAAAAACTATAAAACATCAACATCAGCCCTAAAAAAATTAGGGGTGTAGTCGAAAAATGTATTTATTTGACGATTGTGTCTCTTTTTTTAGCGGCATGCTGATAGCCATCAGTGATGATTGGTGTGTTCCGACAATTTCTGTAGCTTTACATCAATATGAAATTAAAAACTCCAGAACCGTTCTGGCTGGTGAAGAACGGTATTATTAACAGCTATCCTTCGCTTAGAGAAGATATTAAAACTGACATACTGATTATTGGAGCCGGAATTACCGGGAGTTTAATTGCGCATCAGTGCATAAAAGACGGTTATGATGCGGTTGTGCTGGACAGGCGTGAAGTGTGTAACGGCAGTACATCGGCCACCACATCGATGCTGCAGTACGAAATTGATGTTCCGCTGTATGAACTCACAGAAATGATCGGTGAAGAAGGTGCAGTGAAAAGTTACCTGGCATGCTTTAAATCAATCGATGATCTGCAAAAAATTACGAAAGAAATAAAATCCTCTGCCGGCTTCGAAAAGAAGAAATCACTGTTTTTTGTAGCGCACAAAAAGGAGCGGGAATGGGTGCAACAGGAATTTACTGCTCGAGAAAATGCTGACTTGCCTGTAAAATGGCTTTCATCTGAAGAAATTGTTGAGAAATTTGGAATAAAGGAAACCTTTGGAGGTATCCTCTCTGATCAGGGGGCAAGTGTGGATGCCTTTAAACTGGCCCACGAATTACTCGCATATAATCATGCAAAAGGCCTTCGGATTTTCGACAAAACAGAAATTACAGAAACCAAATACGGAAACAGACAGGTAAAAGTAACCACTGAATACGGAAATACGGTAACCGCGAAGAAAATCATCTACTGCAACGGATTTGAAAGCGTAGAGGTCATCCCCGAAAATTTTGTGAAGCTGCTTTCCACTTTTGCTATTGTTGGTGAAAGTACCGAACAGGATTACGGCGCACTGGATGACCTGGTGGTATGGAATTCTGCTGATCCGTACCTGTATATGCGCACTACCGATGATAACCGCATTTTGGTTGGCGGTGGCGATATGGATTTCGTTGACGAGAAAAAACGCAACCGCGCGCTTCACAGAAAATCGGTAAGTCTGGAGAGAAGTATTGAGAAACATCTTCCGGAAGCAGATTTCCGTACTGATTTCAGCTGGGCCGGTGTTTTTGGCGAAACGAAAGACGGTTTACCTTATATCGGTGAACATCCCGATTTTCCGGGAGCATATTTCGTCCTGGGTTTTGGTGGAAACGGAATCACCTTTTCGGTCATCGGCATGGAAATGGTCTCAGTTCACCTGAAAAAACAGAAGCATGAACTCGACGAATATTTCCGTTTTGGCAGATAAAAAACGGTTTTTACAGTCCTTTTTCGAGAATTTTGTTGTTGATTTTCCGGATTAACTCCGGTCCTTCATAGATAAAACCGGTGTACAACTGGATTAAACTGGCACCTGCTTCCAGTTTTTCAATCGCATCTTCGGCTGTATGGATTCCGCCCACTCCGATAATGGGAAATGCACTCCCGCTTTTTTGGGAGAGAAACCTGATTACTTCAGTCGAACGCCTGGATAAAGGCTTGCCTGAAAGACCACCTGCTTCTTTTTTATTTTCAGATTTTAATCCTTCCCGCGAAATCGTAGTATTCGTTGCGATGACGCCGGCAATTTTGGTTTCACGTACGATATCAATGATGTCAAGCAGTTGTTCATCCGTAAGATCAGGCGCAATTTTTAGTAAAATTGGTTTCGGTTTTGGTTTGCTTTCATTGAATTTCTGTAGTTCACCTAAAAGTTTAGTTAAAGGTTCTTTGTCCTGCAGTTCACGGAGATTCGGTGTGTTAGGTGAAGAAACATTTACGACAAAATAATGTACGTAATCAAACAGTTTTTCGAAGCAGATTCTGTAATCCTCCACCGCATTTTCGTTCGGTGTGATTTTGTTCTTACCGATATTTCCTCCTATGATAACGTTTTTGTTTTTCTTAAGCCGTTCCACCGCTGCGTCAACGCCTTCATTGTTGAAGCCCATTCTGTTGATGATGGCAGAATCTTCTACCAGACGGAAAAGTCTCTTTTTTTCGTTGCCGGGTTGCGGTTTTGGGGTCAGTGTTCCGATTTCTATGAATCCGAAACCCATCTCAGAAAATTCCTTGAATGCGACGGCATTTTTGTCCAGTCCTGCTGCGAGGCCAACCGGGATCTTAAATTTTATGCCGAACACTTCTCTTTCCAACCGTTTGTCCTGTATCGGACTGGCCATAAAGTTCTTTCCGATTCCGGAAAATTTTTTGAGCAAAGAGAAGGTCAGATGGTGCGCTTTTTCGGGATCTAAATTGAAAAGCAGCGGTCTAAGAATGCTTTTGTACATGGTAAACTGAAGTTTTGCAAATTTAAGGATTATAAACTCAGCGGGAACGCTGTTTACTGGCTAATTTCTGAAATGCAAAATATTAAAAGCGGTGCAATTCCTTTTACATTATCCTCCGCGAAAAACACTAAAAAAGCGCTTGCTTTGGAAAATGATGAGCCGGTTGCCTTTTAGCCCCATTTCAAACTCGAAAACGGAGCCCACGGACTGGCACTCAGTTATAATTTTTAGAAAAAGTAAAATCAGTTTAAAGGTGCAGCAAGGTTGCGCCTTTTTTCATTTTACTTCCGGTGTAAAATCTTATTTTTGCCAATTAAACTAAAAGAAATGGCTAAACAGGAAGATGTTTTCAAAAAAGTAGTTTCCCACGCTAAAGAGTATGGTTTTATTTTTCCGAGTTCAGAAATCTACGATGGTCTGTCTGCCGTGTATGATTATGGACAGAACGGAGTAGAACTAAAAAATAACATTAAAAATTACTGGTGGAAAGCCATGGTTCAGCTCAATGAAAATATCGTTGGGATTGATTCAGCCATTCTTATGCATCCGACAACATGGAAGGCTTCCGGACACGTCGATGCTTTTAATGATCCGCTCATTGACAATAAAGATTCTAAGAAAAGGTTCCGTGCTGATGTGCTGATCGAAGATTATTGTGCTAAACTTGAGGACAAGGCCGGCAAAGAAATTGAAAAAGCGCGCAAGAGATTTGGTGACGCGTTTGATCAGGAACAGTTCGAAAATACCAATCAGCGCGTGGTTGAATACCGCCAGAAACAGAAAACGATTCTCTCCCGCATGGCAAAATCGCTCGAAGAGGAAAATCTTGCCGATATAAAAACCCTGATAGAAGAACTGGAAATTGCTGATCCGGACACGGGTTCAAAAAACTGGACTGATGTTCGCCAGTTCAACCTGATGTTCGGTACCAAACTTGGCGCTTCTGCAGAAAACGCGATGGATCTGTATTTAAGACCTGAAACGGCGCAGGGTATTTTTGTGAATTTCCTCAATGTTCAGAAAACTTCCCGTCATAAAGTTCCGTTCGGGATCGCACAGATTGGTAAGGCGTTCAGAAATGAGATCGTAGCACGTCAGTTTATCTTCAGAATGCGTGAATTTGAGCAGATGGAAATGCAGTTTTTTGTTGCTCCGGGAACTGAACTCGATTTTTATGAAGAGTGGAAGCAAAAACGTCTGAACTGGCACCTTGCTCTTGGCCTCGGTTCAGAAAATTACAAATTCCATGATCATGAAAAGCTGGCGCATTATGCGAACGCAGCGGCTGATATTGAATTTAAATTTCCTTTCGGCTTCAAAGAACTGGAGGGTATCCACTCACGAACGGATTTCGATCTGGGTGCCCACGAAAAGTTTTCCGGTAGGAAACTGCAGTATTTCGATCCGGAAAGAAACGAAAATTATACACCTTATGTGGTGGAAACCAGTATCGGTTTAGACCGAATGTTCCTGGCGCTGATGTCACACTGCCTGAAAGATGAAATTCTGGAAGATGGTTCAGAACGTACGGTATTATCGCTTCCGCCGGCACTTGCTCCGGTAAAAGCGGCCATTTTGCCTTTGATGAAAAAGGATGGCCTTGGCGAATATGCGGAGAAGATTTTTGAAGATCTGAAGTACGATTTCAATTTAATTTACGAGGAAAAAGACAGTATCGGCAAGCGTTACAGAAGAAATGATGCGCTCGGAACTCCGTTCTGTATTACAGTGGACCATCAGTCTCTTGAAGACCATACAGTAACCTTGAGAGATCGCGATACCATGCAGCAGGAAAGGGTTGCAGTTGCTGATCTTCGACGGATTATCGATGAAAAAGTGAATTTCCGCACGTTGCTTTCGAAGATTTAACGGTTTCTTGTCTTGTTGGTCAGGAAAATTTTGGCTGGTTTTGGCGCGGGGCTGATAGGAAGTTCCATTGCGCTTTGGGCAACAGGAAACGGATTTTTGTTGAAAGCGGTTGCTATGAATCTGCGTAAAGGTGCTTTTACAC
>JAEWOM010000266.1 GCA_023399675.1 Bacteroidota bacterium | reverse complement strand
GTTCATGGATAACAATATTAGACGGATCAACTTTTTTGATCAAAAAAACGACATCATCGAGGCCATCGTTGTTCAGGTCGCCGGTTGCAATATCAACCGTTTCGTCCTGAAATACTTTATAACCATGAGGAACAAAATCTTTGTAGTTATTTAAGTAAGTCCTGCGTTGTGATTCAACAGACTCCGCCGAGCCTAAAATATCATGATTTGTAATTTCAATTTCTTCAGCGTCAATACCGGAAGCTCCTGAATTTTGTTCAGGTTTTTCTGCTGTTGAATTGCACGATAAACAAAAGAAGAGCAGCAACAGTATCAATGATATTCTATTCATTTAACAACAGTTTTGAAGGGTTGGTTTAGCTGCGAGCACGCATTAAATAATTTAAATATATACTTCAATACGATATTATAATTCATTGTAATACAATGTTATAAAAGCATTATTTAAATCAATACATTAAATATAATAATGCTGAAAAATGAATTATTGAATATTAAAAAAAATGTCATTAATGATGATGATCTCCATCAAAATAGATTTCCGTTATTGCTGTATCGTTGAACTTTTTACCCCGGTATACTTCGAGGATTTCAAACTGTAAGACAAGGTCCGAACCGTTCTGACTGTGACCGATTTCGCCCACTTCGAAAACCTGATCCGTTCTGCTGTCTTCCAGATTAAAAATACCCCATTCTTTTCCGTTCACAGAAAATCTAAGCTTCTTCACGCGGTTATTGTTTTGCCAAGCTTCCTGGGATTTCATGTATCCGTTTGAAACAATAATTCGCGAAAAACGCTGACTTCCGTTACGAAAAAAGTACTTCAGAAATTCGCCAATTCCGGACCCATTTTTTCCTTCAACCCAAGCCGTTTTATAGTTCAAATCATTCGCGCTTTCGGAATTATAACTGACAGTATTTTGCTGGGGTAAGTATGATGACGCTGTTACTTTATAATTTCCGCCACCGCAATACCAGCTGCAACCGCCGTTTATCACGTCCCAAACGCTTTCCACCACTTCGCCGTACCTGGTAAGCAGGACATCCAGTTCTCTTCTTTCTTCCTCATTCAGTTTCTTTTGGCTCAAAAGTTCATTCTGCCGGTTGATTTCCTTTTCGGTTTCAGCGGACAGATCGACTTTTCTCATTTCTACAGGATAATAATTCTTCACAGTAGTCTGTGCCAAACTTACTGCACCAAGGCACAGTGGCAAAAGCAGCAAAAAGTGTTTCCTGTACATCTTAATGAAAAAATGAAATATTTTCGGGATTAATGCCTGTTATCGCAGTTAATCATCAGATCTTTTCTTGATGAATCCAGGAAGACTATGGCCGGACAGCCGAACGAAACGTATTCAAACCCAAAAACGACTTCCGGCTGGCCTTTCAGCAGTTTGCCGCTCCACTGCTTCGGTAAATTCATTTCCGCTGCATCAGCAGTTCCGCTGTTTATCGGTACGATGCTTCTCCCTTCGTCTTCTGCAAAAATTTTCTCCTGAATCAGTTCCTTTCCGCGCAAATCCGTCACAATCAAATGCCTTTTTACAATGTAATCAGCATCTTCAGGCGACTGATAATCGCGGATAAAAAACCGATAATGCTCATTGCTGGCCATCAGTGTAGAATTCAAAACAGAATTGGTAAACTGACTGAGATTTTTGCTGATACCCTCGGGAAAAGCAAGGTTTGAAATTTTCTTCCACGCTAGCGGTAGCAAAGGTGTTCCGCTGAAAGGATTCTCTTTTCCAACGGCCACAAAATTGTCATTAAAACCGATGTTTCCAAGCTGATCTTTCGGTATTTCAAAACCGAATTCGTAATTGTACTGACTTAGCTGTTCATCGCCTGCACTGTAAATATTCTGATTTGCTGCAACATTCAGATCCTTTATTAAAAAAGAACGGGTGACACCTGCCGAATAATCGAAAACAAACAGGCTGTCTTCTTCCGAAATTTTGGTCTTTGTGAGGAATCGGTCTCTGTACTTTTTCGCTAAAACAGTATACTGCTTGTCTTTCAGTGATGAAACCGCGGGCATTGCCAATGAATCGCGATGTTCACTTAGATGGTAAATATCTGACAGGGAAACAAAGCCGGATTTTGTGCCGTCATTGAGTTCCAGTTCATACAGATAAAAAAGCTGAACATTTACAGAATCTGAAAACTTTGTCTGCATCGTGTCCGCAGCAATTCTGTCTCCTGTACTCACATCGGAAATCACCGCATTTTTATCAGTGCAGGAAGACCATCCAACAAGCGCACACAGCAACATGACATATCTAAACATACCCTAAATCAACTAAATTCGTTAAAAACAGAAACATTGTGGCATTAAGAAAATTCAATAATTCCGTTCTACCTCACTAAATTAATCAAAAAATCAGAAGGAAAATGCAAAATTATACGGTAATAATCAATTTTTTTGCAAATATTCATTTATATTGATTACCTTATCAAAAACAGAGCCGTTCAAACGGATGTTTGAAATAAAACCAATCTTATGGGGTAATTCATTTATTTTACGTTGAGTTCAGCATTTTGCCGAAATTCAGGAAAGCATTACGAAACTCTTCTGATTCTTCTGAACCATTTGTACACCTCAAACCACAGGACGGAAATCGCAGCAATCAGAACGGATGCACCCAATTGAGCGGGGTTCAGCGCAGTTACTTTAAAAAATTCAGCAAACGGCGGGAAATATAAGAATGTAAAAAGCAGCAACAAAGTTGCTCCGATAACGATCGGAAACAGCTTGTTTCTGTTCTTGAGACTCTCCCACATGCTGTATACAAAGGAACGGTTAACCAAACTCAGGAAAATGTTTGCGAAAATCAGCGTGCTGAATACCATCGCCCTCGTGGTGACCTCATCCCCGCCGTTATCCGAAGAGAAACGGTAAGCAAAAAGCACTCCTGCGGTGATCATCAGTCCCTGAATGATGCTGATTCCGAGTTCCCGCAGATTGAGGAATGTATCCGTCATTCGGCGCGGTTTTTCATGCATGGTATTCTTTTCAATCGGTTCATTCTCATAGACGATGGAACAGGTGGGTCCCATGATAAGTTCCAGAAAAATAACATGAACCGGTGTGAAAATATGCGGATAGATCCAACCGAGAAAAAGCGGCAGCGACACGGTAAGAATGATCGGAATATGAATGGAAATGATGTACTGAATCGCCTTTTTCAAATTGGCATAAATTCTTCTGCCGGCCGCGATTCCGGTGATGAGCTTGTCCAGATCATCATTGGTAATAACCAAAGAAGCAGCGGCTTTCGCAATCTCTGTTCCTTTATTTCCCATTGCGACGCCGATATGAGCAGCTTTCAGCGCCGGTGCATCATTGACTCCGTCACCAAGCATGGCCACCACTTCGCCGTCTTTTTTTAATCCATTCACCACATCGAGTTTAGCTTCAGGAAACATTCGGGTAAAAAGAGTGGTGCTTCGCGAAACTTCACGCATTTCCGGCTCGGGTAAATCCACGATTTCTGCTCCGGTCACGGCATGAATTACATTACGTACACCGGCCTGTTCTGCAATTGCTTTCGTTGTTTCTGCATTGTCTCCGGTAATGATCTTCACTTTAATTCCCGCATCATACATTTTCCTGAAAACCTGCTCTATTCCCGGTTTTGGCGGATCATAAAAAACGGTAAATCCTAAAAAATCAAACCTAAAATCCTGCTGCTTTTCCGGAAAATCATTTCCTTCGAATGCTGCCTTACCGACACCGAGAACCCGAAAACCTTTTTTTCCGAAATCTTCTATCAACTTTCTGAGCTGTGCTTTCTCTTCCTCGCGTAGTGCAGAAACCGCCAGCAGAGCTTCCGGAGCACCTTTTGCTGCAATAATTCGCTTTCCGGTGCTGTTTTCAAAAAGATGTGTCATCATCGGTGGCCGACCTTCCAGCGGATATTCATGGATCATATGGAAATTCGGACGTTCATCGGTTTCATGCGTATTTTCATACACCTGATGAAGTGTTTTTTCCATCGGGTCGAACGGCACAGGTTCGCTGCTCCACATCGCGTAACTGATGAGTTCTGAAAGTTCGGCAGAACCGAAATCCTGTTCCTGGAAAACGCGACCGGCATTATAACTGTACAGAGAATTCAGGCGCATGGAGTTTTCGGTAATGGTGCCTGTTTTGTCCGAACAGATTACGGTTGTGCTGCCTAACGTTTCTACCACGCTGCTTCGTTTCACGATAATTCCGTCGCGCATGAGCTTCCACGAACCGAGAGCCATGAATGTGGTGAAGGCCACGGGAATTTCCTCGGGCAAAATTGACATTGCCAGCGTGAGACCGGCAAGCAGACTTTCAATCAGATCGCGTGACATCCAGTAGCTGTAACCCCACACCATTAGAAAGACAACAATACCAACCACTGCCATGCCTTTTACGAATTTCGTAATCTGAATCTGCAGCGGCGATTTTTCTTCTTTGATTTCCTGTATCGACTGTCCTATTTTACCGAGTTTCGTTTCTCTGCCAATTTTTTCAACAGCAATAACGGCCAGTCCGGACACGACAACCGTACCGCTGTACAC
>JAEWOM010000213.1 GCA_023399675.1 Bacteroidota bacterium | reverse complement strand
ATATCCGTTACGGAAATATGCACGCCACCTTCGAAGAAATAGAGGAAGCAGCAAAAAAGGCTTATCTGCACGACCAGATTGTTGAACTTCCGGATCAGTACAACCATGACGCATCCCAGCTTTCGGGCGGGCAGCAGCAAAGGATTGCCATTGCAAGGCTTTTCCTCAAAAACCCGCCAATTCTCTTCCTGGATGAACCGACTGCCAGCCTTGATGCAATCGCCACGGAACAGATAAAAAATTCCTTGGACGCCATCAAAGAGGGTAGAACAGTTATCATCATTTCGCATTCACTGTCGCAAATACTGGATTCGGATGCAATTTATGTTATGAAAAAGGGAAGGGTTGTAGAAAGCGGAACCCACGATGAACTCATCGACCTTAACGGAACCTACCGTGAAATTTTTGATGCATCAGCGCGAAGTCTGAATCTCGATAAACTCGTACATTCGTACCGTGAAAATTAAATGAAAGTTATGGTCAGAATATTGTCGGTGCTCGCTGTGGCACTGCTGCTGTTTTCCTGCAGCAAAATAGAGGAAACTGTGAACAGTACGGTAACCACTGCTACTGAAAAAGCGCGTCAGAAAACAAATGAAATCGTTCAGGAAACGGTAAACGAGCAGCTTAACAAATTCATCAATGCGGAGACGGTGAAATTCGACAGTATTTTTCCGCATCAGAATTCTTCGGTAATTGAAAATGAAAGCGGCAGGAAGGTAGTGCTTCCGAGCGGCAGTTCAGTTTATGTTTTCCGCTACAAAGCAGCTGACAGGGATACTTTGCTCAATACGCTGGTTGCACAGCCCACCACCGATGAAAGCCAGTCGTCTGCGAACTTTTCGAAGATTGACGGGGCTTCTTTTGCTGAGAAAATCACGTTTCTGGAGAAGTTTCTTCCGCAGGGCACCATTGACAGTGCTTTTCTGGACGACATTAAGAACGATAAAAATATTGAGTATTATCGCGTGAAGCGTTTTCCGAACATCAGCACGATTATTTACAATCCGAAATCACAGATGTTTTATCATTTTGTGGAAGTGAAGTAAGAGGAAAGCGAATCAGAAAATTAAAATCAATATGAAAATATATACCAAAACCGGCGACAAAGGTGAAACAGCGCTATATGGCGGAACCCGCGTGTCAAAAGCTTCAGCAAGAGTAGAATCGTATGGTAATATTGACGAACTGAACTCTTTTATCGGTCTGGCGAAAAGTGAGATCATAAACGAGACAGTAATAAGTCAACTCGAGAAAATCCAATTCGATCTGTTTACACTCGGTTCTGAATCTGCAACGCCTACTGATAAGCTGATGCTGGCAAACGGAAAATCGAGACTCGATCTGATGATTTCGGAAGCTGAGATCACGGAACTGGAAAACTGGATGGATGAATATGAGGCACAGCTCGAACCGTTACAGTTTTTTATTTTGCCGGGCGGCGGAAAAGCAGCAACATTGCTCCATGTTTGCAGAACGGTCTGCCGCAGAGCAGAACGCAGTCTTGTTTTTTTGAATGAATCGGAAGAAGTTCGACCGGAACTCATCAAATATCTGAACCGTCTTTCTGATTTCCTTTTTGTACTGGCTCGCTATGTTTCGAAGCTGGACGGAATGCCGGAATCATACTGGAATCCTTCCGAAAGACAAAAAAAATAACATCAGAATCTGCAATTCACTTTTGAAAGCTTTACTTTTCATCAACGGCGTGCCGCCTGAAAAACTTCCGTCTTCCGACGATTACGATGTGATTGCATGTACTGACGGCGCCTTTCATTATCTGAAAGACAAAGGATTTCCACTGGAAAAGCTCGATTTTATTTCCGGTGATTTCGATTCGCACGATGGTGAAGATGAAGCCGTCTACCGCGAAAAATTCATCTTTACACCAGATCAGGATGAAACCGATTTTCATAAAGCGCTGCAGCTTTTAGCGGACCGAAATGTAACGGAGGTTGACGTATTTGGTGGCAGCGGTGGCGAAATGGATCATTTCCTCGGAAACCTTACTACTGCCGCAATGTTCCGGCAGCAACTCAGAATCAGTTTTACAGATGATTATTCCACGTACTTTTTTGTTGAAAATCACTTGAAACTTGATGAGGTTAAGCATAAGATGATTTCTCTGTATCCTTTTCCTGCTGCGAACGGGGTTGTTACAAAAGGATTGAACTGGGAGTTGAATAACGTAACGCTCAGCATCACGGAATTTGTTTCCACTAGGAATTTCGCTGTACAAGACCAGGTTGAAATCACGTTTGCTGACGGTCTTATGGTTGTTTTTGTCAGCCATGCCGATTATGTGTAGCTTCACAGGTAAAGCATGCAGAATTTTCTGAATGACTCATTGTTTTTTCGCATTTTTGTATTTCTAAAATTTCTTGCCGCCTTATGAAAATTAAGTATTCCGAGCTGATTGATCAGACACTTTATTTCCCTACCGAAGAATTTAACGTGGTGGAAAATAATCTGCAGTTTCATGAAATTCCTTTAATGGAAGTAGTGGAGCAGTTTGGAACGCCGTTGAAATTTAATTATCTGCCGAAAATTTCGATGAATATACAGCGTGCGAAAGGCTGGTTTAAAGAAGCTATTGAAAAAAACGAATACAAAAAAGGCTACCGTTACTGTTACTGTACCAAATCCAGTCATTTCAAATTCGTTCTGGATGAAGCGCTGAAGAATGATATTTCCATTGAAACATCTTCCGCGTACGATATGGATATTGTGAAGTCGCTGTACGATGAAGGGAAATTCGATAAAAGCATCGAAGTGATCTGCAACGGTTTCAAAACAGATGACTATCTGCAGAAAATTGCGGATTTAATCAACAATGGATTCAGCAATATCACACCGATTCTCGATAATTACCGCGAACTCGATAAACTTACAGAAAGTATTGACACAACCTTCGATATCGGCATCAGAATCGCATCCGAGGAAGAGCCGAAATTCGAATTTTATACATCCAGGCTTGGTATCGGCTATAAGGATATCATTCCGTACTATTCGCAAAAAATTGCTGAGCATCCTAACGCAAGGCTCAAAATGCTTCATTTTTTCATCAATACCGGTATAAAAGATACTGCGTATTACTGGAATGAACTGTATAAATGTCTTCGCGTGTATGCCCGTTTGAAAAAAATTGCACCGGAAGTGGACTGCCTGAATATCGGAGGAGGCTTCCCAATCAAAACATCGCTCAATTTCGATTACGATTATAAGTACATGGTTAATGAAATCGTGACACAAATCAAAAAATTCTGCGAAGAAGAAGGCGTAGAGGAGCCAAATATTTATACTGAATTTGGTAGTTTCACGGTTGGTGAAAGCGGCGGACATTTGTACAAAATTATTTCTCAGAAACGTCAGAACGACCGGGAAAAATGGAATATGATCGACTCTTCTTTCATGACGACTTTACCCGATACCTGGGCAATATCCCGACATTTCATCATGCTTCCGGTGAATCGCTGGGACGATACGTATGAAAGGGTTTTTCTGGGTGGCCTCACCTGCGACTCTGATGATTATTACAATTCTGAACAGCACACCAATGCGATTTACTTGCCTGTTTTCAGCGATATAAAACCGCTGTATATCGGATTTTTTCACACCGGAGCTTATCAGGAAACCATTGGAGGTTACGGTGGCGTACACCACTGTTTGATGCCACAGCCAAAACACATTCTGATCAACAAAGATGAAGAAGGCAATTTTACCTACGAAGTTTTTCGTGAAGAACAAAGACCGGAGGAAGTTCTGAAACTGCTGGGATATACCGTTTAATTAAAATTGACGATCGAACGAAAAAGAAAAACGCTGTACGATTGACGACAGCGTTTTTTTATTCTCCACAAGAAAACTGTTCTGTTTGCGTTTAGTGCATGTGTAATCTGTACAGATTTGCCTGCATCTTTATACATTTCAGCAGTATATCGGCACAGGAGTTGGAAGATTAACTGCGGAAACGATTACGAAATCGGACCTTTGGTTTTTGCTGTTCAACCACCTTTTTCTGAACGAAAAACAAGTATCAAATTATAAAAATGAGTTCGCTAAATAAATACATACTGACCATCAGTATATTGCTGCCGCTGCTCTTTTCTGTGAAGGGGTTGGCTCAGATTTCTGTTGAAAATGATCTGCAGAAACTCAAACTGAAGGGAAAAGTGAAATCAATTTCTTCATACTCATACGATATTTCCAGTACGACAAAAGATTCAATAGATAACGGTTATTGCGAAACACTCGAAGAAACCTTTAAACATCTGGAGGATATCTGTGTACAAACCACCGAATTCAACAGAAAAGGTAATATTGCAAAGCGCACAACTCTCACGTCAGAACTGCGTGAAAATATGGAAGTGTACGATTACAACAATGCCGGCCTTCTCACTGAAATTGAAATTCATATGAATAACGGTCAGTTGATTGACGACGGCACGTATGACGATGTGCATCCGTCGGAACAGCCCAAATCACTGGTAAAACGCCACACATTCACTTACGATGCGACAAACCGGATTACAAAAGAAGAATTGAAAGGTGTTGCAGCGACTGAGCCGGAATATTCGACCGTTTATTCGTACACCGAAGATTATCCTAATGTGAAAAAAACGACCACCGAGAACGACAGTTCAAACGACGATACCTATACGTTTACTGAAACCGATCAGTATGATGCGGAAAACAGGCTCATCGGCATTGTGCGGAAGTCTGCTGATAATTCTGTTCATACTGAGAAAATTCTGTACAACAACGCGAATTTAAAGATTGGGCAGGATGAATACGAAGGTGACATTCTCTCCGGAAAGCAGTATTTGATTTATGACAGTAAAGGAAATCTTACCGAGTACACCACTGTATCACTGGATCAGTTTCTGGGCCGCGACCGGGAAATTCTGTCGATGAAATATAAATACGACCGCAACAACAACTGGATTCGCAGGGAAGCCACACACAAAATAAAAGACAGACCGGATATTACCGTAATTACCGAAAGAAGGATTTCGTATTACTAAAGGATATTACCGGAGCAATTAAAAATATTTCGAGATTTTATCAGTTCTCAGTTCCTCAAAATCATAAACATGAATATCTGCGAGCTGATAGTCCTGCAGTGTCGAATGTTCGCTCGCATATCCGGCACAGAAAATTCCTGCACCTTTCGCCGCCTGAATTCCGTTGGTGGAATCTTCAATGACCATGCAGTTGTTGCGCGGTTCACCGCTCATTTCCGCAGCCAGTTCGAAAATTTCGGGATGCGGTTTGGATTCCCGCAGATCGGCACCGCTGATTTTTGCAATGAAGTACGGCTCGAGTCCGAATTTTTCAAAAACCCAATTGATCGTGTTCATGTGTGCTGATGATGCGAGCACCAGTTTTACGTCATTTTCAAAATAGTGTTCAATCAGATCTTTTACACCGGGAATCAGGTCGAAATCCGGGTCGTTGTCGAAGTAATGTTTGAAATGCTCTCTTTTCACTGCGGCAAGTTCTTCCCAGCCAGCATTAATACTGAATTTATCAATAAGCCGCTCGCAGACACTTTTCGTGGATGCTCCGGTAAATGTGGAAAAGAGTTCTTCATCAACATCAACTCCAAATTCTTCAAACATGGTAAAATAGGCTTTCCGGTGCAGCGGTTCGGTATCCACTAAGACACCGTCCATATCGAAAAGGACAGCTTTTAACGGCATTTTCTTTTTTTTGCGAATTTAACGATTGAGGCTGTAAAAGACAACCGGATACAGCTTTTTGGGTACCGGTCAGATTATCTTTTCAGAATCCAGGCCGAGATTCGCTGCAGAACTGCCGGTGCAAAGGTTTCTTCAATCGTTTCATATTCTGCCGGACTTCCCGTTTTTGCATGCTGAAAAAGGTGGTTAAGATCCGGTATTTCATGCGTTTCAAAGTTCTTGTTACCTGCTTTGTTTAGGCTTTGTTTTATTGCTGACAGATTTTCTTTTGCCGATACCTGCAAATCTTTTGAACCGTTCAATGCGAGAACCGGAATTTTCGTCCTTCTGAGATAAACCGCTGGGTCAGCTTTCAGGAAATAGGTAAACCACGGCATCGCCACAAGTGCCGATTGCTGTGCTGCTACGGCATCAATCTGCTCTGCCGGCAGGTCTTTAAGGTTCTTTCTGATGAGGTTTTCAATATCTTTCTGTAAACTGTTTCCTTTGTAGTTTTCTACAAAGCTGTAAATTTTATTATTGAGTTCGGCGTTGTTTTTCAGTGTTTCTGCGCTCAATCCGGATGCTTTTCCGATGTCCTCGGACTGTTTCAGCAGCAGTTTTTTGCCGGAAACTCCGGGTGCAGCAAGCAGCACAAGAAATTTCACCTCTTTGTTTTTGGAAGCGACCATCGGTGCAATTAAGCCTCCTTCAGAATGGCCGATCAGTCCGATATTGCTGAATCCTTTCTGCTTAAGAAAATTCACAGCCGAACTGATGTCACCTGCAAAATCTTCTGATGTAGCGCCTTCCTTTCCTTTTTCAGATTTTCCGGTACCGCGGTCATCAATCCGCAGAGAAGCAATTCCGTTTCGTGCCAAATGATCAGCAATGACAAGAAAAGGTTTATGCCCTAACAGTTCTGAATCGCGGTTTTGCGCGCCGCTTCCGGAAATCAGAATCACTGCAGGAGATTTCTTCGCAAAATTGTCAGGAACAGTCAGTGTACCGGTTAGTTTATTGCCTTCCACAGCATTTACAAAAGTTACCCCTTCGTCCCGGTATGGAAACGGTGCGGTTGGATTTTGTGGCCGTACTGCGGCCGTTTCGTTTGGAGCATTAAAAAATCCGACAATTTTATGCTCACTGTTGAAAGCAACCATGATGTTCTGAGATCCGTTTTCAAAAACCGACTTCATGATGATTCTTTCATAATCTTCAATATTCTCTGTTTTTACGAAAGTGGATTTTAAATAATTGCCTTTCCCCGCTGCTATCTGCGTGGTGGCCATGCTGAGAATCTGCTCAGAAATCTGGCCTTTCACCTCGTCAGCGAAAAAACCATGCGCTTCCGTGTATTTTTTGTTAAAAAGTGCATCCAGAAATTTTTGTGCCCCGGTGGTGTTTTGGCCGAATAATAATGCACAGAAAAAGATGCTCAGTAACTGTATTGTTTTTTTTCTCATATTAAATATTATAAATGATATACTTTGATATTGTTTCAGCGAGGATCAGCGCTGCAGCAAATAAAATCCAATGCCAGAACTTCTTGCTGTTCGTGGCGGTGCGGAAGCCGTTGACTAAAAGGATGATGCCCCACGCAAACATCAACATCAAAACACATGAAATGACCAGCACGATGGTGAGTTCAGTGGTATCTCCATAGATATTGTTCAGATCAGCGGGATTCTCCATTATGCGTTCTGCAAATCTGTCGAGCACGGGATTGGCTGCAAGTAGCGCAGAAATGTAAGTCGGTATCCGTGTAATCATGGCGGTATTCAGCAGATCAATGAACCGCGTTTTCCGGTTGATGCTGATGCCCAACACAAACAGAATTGCAGCTACGGAAAAAATATTGATGACATTTTCAGTGATGCTTTGTACAAAATTGGATTCCGACGCGTGTACATCAAGAAATCCGTCATATACGATGTTAAAATA
>JAEWOM010000196.1 GCA_023399675.1 Bacteroidota bacterium | reverse complement strand
GTGTATGCCTGTGTGCTGAAAAATGCAAAGCTGCTGGTGATGCATGAAGAATATGCCGGCGAAAAACTGCTGAAACTTCCGGGCGGAGGTCTCGAATTAGGAGAGGGCCTGCTGGACTGCCTTCATCGCGAATTTGCGGAAGAACTGAATGTAAAAATCAAGATTCTGGATCATCTGTATACGCAGGAAGAATTCGTTCAAAGTAAATTCAGAAATCAGGAACAGCTGCTTACCATTTATTATATGGCAGAACTGGTTGATGACGAAAATCTCCAAATCCTCGACCCGACCATCGACTTCATCGACTGGATCGACATCGGAGCCACTGAAAATCCGTTCCCTCTTCCGGTTGACAGAATTGCCTTTGAAAAACTGAAGGAAAAATTAAGCTAACAACTGTTCTATTTCTTCACCCTGAATTCTGAAGCACCGGGATAAGGCTGCAGATAACCGAAATTCCAGTTGCTTTGGAGCAGCGACTCGATAAACAGATCGGTTCTGTTCACGTGTGGATTGTACGGTTCTTTGATGTCGATATCAGCGATATTGCCTTTCACGTTCCACCAGAAAGCGCTCCAGCCACCGCGCAGTTCCTTGGTAATGTCGAACACCGTTTTGCCGGTCGCCCGGCTCATGAGTTTTGCAAATACGCGTCCTTCAGAAGTGGTAAGATCTCTGAGTTGTTTTTCATACTGATCAGCCAGATCATTCTGACGCTTACGGGAATATTTTTTCTTTTCTGCGGTGTCCATATTCTGCATATCGCGCTGAATGTCGCGATACTGCTGAAGTGCAGTGAGAAATAAAGGATAAACACGCGCGAGTTTCTTGTTCAAGAAATAGTAATAATTGCGGTCCAGTTGATTATTAAATCTCGGTTTTGTGGCCAGTGTCAGTTCGTCCATCATCACCACCGTTTCCCCGTTTATTTCGTACACCCTTGCCTTGTTCCGTTCGTCGTAATAGTATTTATTGCCGTATTCATCCGTCTTCAGCAACTCCTCCGGATAGGAGCTGAGCGGCTTTACATAAATACTGTCCTGAGCTTTCAGCGAAAGCCCCATAAAGATCAGTACGACGAAAATTATTCTATCAAAATTCATTATTTTTACGACTTCAATTGCCGGATTAAGCGGCAAAAACTATTCCCTTTCTATGAAATTCAACAAGAAATCCCTTTCATTTCTCAAAGATTATCTCAATACGTCGTCACCAACAGGCAACGAAATAGCAGGCCAGCAGCTTTGGATGGACTATATTTCGCCTTACGTCGACGAAATTCGTACCGATAACTACGGCACCTGCTACGGGATCATCAATCCGGAAAAAGAGTTTAAAGTTGTTATTGAAGCACATGCCGATGAAATTTCGTGGTATGTAAATTATATTACTGACGACGGACTGCTGTATGTCATCAGAAACGGTGGTTCCGATCAAATGATCGCTCCTTCCAAAATCGTCAATATCCACGGTGAAAAAGGGGTTGTGAAGGGCGTTTTCGGCTGGCCGGCCATTCTTACGAGAATTGGGGCAGAAAAGGAAACCACGCCAAAAATTGAAAACATTTTCATCGATTGCGGCTGCACCAGCAAGCAGGAAGTAAAAGATCTCGGAATTGAGGTTGGATGCATGATCACCTATCCCGATGAATTTTTCGAAATGAATAACCGCTATTTTGTAGGACGCGCGCTCGATAACAGAATGGGCGGTTTTATGATTGCGGAAGTAGCCCGTCTGCTGAAAGAAAATAAAAAGAAACTGCCGTTCGCACTGTACATTACCAATTCTGTACAGGAAGAAGTTGGTTTATACGGTGCAGACATGATTGCAGATACCATCGCACCGAATATTGCAATCGTTACCGATGTTACGCACGACACCACCACACCGATGATCGATAAAAAGAAAGAAGGTGAACAGAAATGCGGTGACGGACCGGTCATTTTCTATGCGCCAAGCGTTCACCACCATATCCGTGAACTGATCATTGATACGGCAAAAGCCAAAAAAATTCCGTACCAGCGTGCAGCTGCCAGCAGGTCTACAGGAACGGACACAGATGTCTTCGCCCATTCGAACGGAGGCGTTCCCAGTGCCTTGATTTCTTTGCCGCTTCGGTATATGCATACCACCGTTGAGATGGTTGCCAAGGAAGATGTAGGCCATGTCATTCAACTCATTTATGAGACATTACTGAAGATTGATCCGAAGATGAAACTGAAATATCACAACAGGTAATTATTTTAATAACAGATTAAAACCAAAATGAAGACGAAACTGATTGCTCCTTCCCTGCTTTCCGCAGATTTCGGAAACCTGCAGAAAGAAATCGAGATGCTGAACCGAAGCCAGGCCGACTGGCTTCATGTAGATGTGATGGACGGAAGATTTGTACCGAATATTTCTTTCGGATTTCCGGTGATGAAAACCATTAAACAGCACGCTCAAAAATTTGTAGATGTCCATTTGATGATCGTTGAGCCGGAAAAATATGTCGAAGAATTTATTGATGCCGGTGCCGATCTTGTTTCAGTTCAATATGAAGCATGCGTTCATCTGCACAGAACGATCAAGCTGATTCAGGATAAAGGCGCAAAAGCCGGTGTTGTGCTGAATCCTTCAACGCCGGTTTTATTACTGGAAGATATCATCAGCGAAGTGGATCTGGTACTTTTGATGAGTGTAAATCCGGGATTTGGCGGACAGAAATTCATTGAGAATACCTACAAGAAAATTGCAGAAACAAAAGATCTGATTCTTTCCAATAATTCAACAGCACTGATTCAGGTGGACGGCGGCGTCAATCTGGAAAACGCCGCAAAGCTTTTCGATGCCGGAGCTGACGTGCTGGTTGCCGGTAATGCTGTATTTTCCAGCGAAGATCCTGAACGGACCATCGAATTGCTGAAGATGTAAAATCCTGAGCATTTCCTAAAACAAAAAGAGACCGATCTGCGGTCTCTTTCTTTTGAAAAACTCATTTGAATTTTCGGTCACCAGTTTTTGATGGTTATAGTTTTATGTTTTTGCTGAATCAAATGTAAAATGTTTTCAAAACAAATTTACAGGGAAAATCACCCTTTTTTATTTGGAAGCGATTTTCCATTCCGAATAAAAACCAAAAAAAAGCCGGAAACTTAAGTAGATTCCGACTTTAAAATGTTGAATGGATTCCGGTTATATCTTCGGAAATTTTTGCGGATTGCTTTCATGGAACATTCCGTAAATTTTCTCCACCATATCGAATTTCGAAGGTTTGCTGAAATAATCGCCGTCACTTGCGTAGGCAGGTCTGTGGTCTTCAGCAGCAATAGTCATCGGATCGGCATCCAGATATCGGAAGGCTTTCTGTTTTTCCAGAATCTGCTGCATAATGAAAGCTGTTGTTCCGCCTTCCACATCTTCATCAATGACAACCAGGCGATTCGTTTTCTTCACACTTTCGGCGATTTCATGAGCCAGGTCAAACGGAATTAACGACTGAACATCGATCACCTCGGCTGAAATGCCCATTTTTTCGAGTTCTGCAGCTGCTTCCATGACGATTCTCCACGTAGAACCATAGGTAACCAGTGTAACATCTGAGCCTTCTTTGGTTACTTCAATTTGTCCTACAGGAACAGTGAATTCACCGAGATTATCCGGTTGTTTCTCTTTTAAACGGTAACCGTTCAGACATTCCACAATAACAGCCGGTTCATCGGTCTGCAGCATGGTGTTGTAAAATCCTGCGGCTTTCATCAGGCTTCTCGGAACCAAAATATTAATCCCTTTGGAAAGATTCAGAATTCCGGCCATCGGTGAACCTGAATGCCAGATTCCTTCCAGCCTGTGACCTCTGGTTCGAATAATCAGCGGTGCTTTTTGTCCGCCTTTTGTTCTGTACTGAACTGTGGCCAAATCATCGCTCATGCCCTGCAGACAGTACAGGATATAGTCGAGGTACTGAATTTCTGCAATCGGTCTCAATCCACGCATAGCCATCCCGATTCCCTGCCCCAGAATTGTCGCTTCGCGAATGCCGGTATCTGCAACGCGGGTTTCACCGTACTTTTCTTGCATTCCTTCCAATCCCTGGTTAACGTCACCGATATTTCCGGTATCTTCACCAAAAACGAGGGTTTCAGGATATTTTTCAAAAATTTTGTCAAAGTTGTTTCGCACTACGACCCGACCGTCAACTTCTTCTGATGAATCAGAAAAAACGGGCGGAACTTCCGTAACGTGGGTTGCTTTCCACTGCGAGTGTGAGTACAGATGAGAGGAATAATTATCTTTTTCAACAGTCAGAACTTCATCAAATTTATTCTGCAGCCACTGTCTTTCGGTGGAGGATGTTCCTCTCGTTAAGATCAGTGCTTTACGGGCAAGGTCAAAAACATCGCGTTTTGAATCCGAAATAATTTTATTGAATTTCTGAATTTCTTCTCCCAGTTCAGCATTCTGGCTCTGCTGTTTTTCCACCAATGGCAGAACCTGATTTTTCAAAGAGGTGATGGCCGACTGATAG
>JAEWOM010000253.1 GCA_023399675.1 Bacteroidota bacterium | reverse complement strand
GTTCCTCTACCGAGGCGAAAAATTTGTTATAGTTTCTTTCGTTTTTCAGCAATTCCAGATAAGCAAAATGATCTTCGGATCTCACACTCATTTCCTGCCTCAACAGATCTTCTTTATCGCTGATGCTTTGTTCCGGCACAGCAGTTTCACTGTAATTCTGCAGTTTTTTCTTTCTGGGAAGAACGCGGTACAGCACAAACGCAGCAATGGCAGCCAGGAGCACTCCTAAGTTTATGAAGGTTGTGTTCCACTGAAATTTATCTTTTTCCTGAACTTTTAGCTGGTCCGTTTGAATAACCGGATTACTTACCGTTTCCAGCACCACATTGGAATATTCGTTTACGCGCTCCAATGGCGTCTGCAGTTCGATTAATTCGTCATGGGTATATGCGATAACACTGACGCTTTTTTCGCCTGCATCCACATACTTTTCTGTTTGCGGATTAAAATAAGCGAAATTTTCAGTACTGATCGTTATGAGACCGGACCTTTTCGGTACCACAACATAATTGGCGATCACCTCTCCCTTCATCCCTTCTTTACCGGACTTCACATTGGTTGTGATGTGCGGATTGTACACCTTATAATCTTTTGATTCTCTGATTTCCGGCAGTTTGATATTGTTCAAATTTCCGTCTCCCGAAAGTTTCAGTGAGAGTTTCACCGGCTTCTCGACCTCAGCTTTCTCGATAAAAGCAGGCGTCAACTCAAGCTTGAATTTTCCTACCCCATTTTTAAACGCTGCAGGCGTATTTGCCGGAAGTTTTTTTACGTTAATATGTGCTTTATTGGAAGAAATTTTACGTTCGCGCGAAATGTCTGCGACAACAGGTGGCAGCTCGACACGCCCGCTTTCCAGCGGAAAGATCAGAAATACGGCAAGAATCTGCGATGCAATGTTGCCGGCAGGTTCGATTTCCGACTTAGCGAAACTCACCGCTTTTACATCAAACTGATCCTCCTGCGGAAGTCTGATATTCTTCACTCTTCTGAAATCGTCGATGTTACGGGAGTACGCTCTTAATATCGCAACCGTCGGTTGATTTTGGTAAACCGCTTCATTTTCCACCTCCACGTTCAGATATAAATCCCTCTCGTTACGTTCCGCAACAACCGGTCTCCTTTCGGTTTCTTTTACCAGAATGTCAAACGGTTCCGTGTAATACAGTTTATTATCAACTACAACAGAAGAGGAACCGATTTTTATTTTTCCGGTTTTTTTTGGCATCAGAATGTACTGATAAACCATCTGGTAAACGATGAATCCGGATCTCGGATCTCTGAAGCTCGACTGCTCAGAACTGCTGCTCAGAATATTGAATTTCGAGGTATCTACAAGTCGTAGCGGTGTTTCCTGTGTCAGTCCGTTTCCCTTTATTTCAAGATAGAAATTCAGTACGAGTGGTTCATTTTGCAGAATTTCCTTTTTGCTGGGCTCTACAACCAAACTGACCTGGCCGTAAGCCAGGTAAACTGCAAAAATGGTCAATATGTGCAGTAATTTTCTCACTACCAATCCTTCTCATTGCTTTCCGGCATTGAGTAATTCTCGTTATTTAAAATTCTACGGGCGGTTTCTCTTTCTTTTTCGGAAGCACGGTTCAGGATTGCGTCTTCCATACCTTTCGGCATACTTCGCTGTCTGTCATTATTATCGGAATCTTCAGGACTCTGTCCCTGCTGTTCTTTTTCGCCGGAACCACCCTGCTGCTGTTTATTCTGCTGTTCGCTTTTCTGCTCGCCCTGGTTTCCGTCTTCCTTCTTATCGTTGCCGCCGCCACCCTGATCATTCTGCTGATTTTGGTTATGCTGCTGATTTTCCTGCTCTTTCAGTTTGGCAATCTCATAATTCTTACGCGTGGGTTCGCTGTACGGATCCTGTTTCAGCGACTGCTTATAAAATTCTGCTGCTTTTTCAGGCTGATTCATCTTCATATAGCTGTTCCCGAGATTGTGCAGAGAAGCCGCTTTATCAAGCAGGGAGCCCGAGAGCGCGCTGGCTTTTTCATATTCCGCTTTGGCTTCTTCATATTTCTGTGATTTGTACAGTGCATTACCTAAATTGTAATGCGCAGCAAAATCTTTTTCGTTGGCTTTTGTTGCTTCAGCATACTTTGCAGCGGCCTGATCATACTTTTTGGCATCGAACAGTTCATTTCCTTCATGCATCAGCGCATTGTAGCTCTTTTGTGCAGCCACCGTAATGCACGTTCCGAAAACGAGGCATAACGTCAGAAAAAATGATTTAGTATACATGGCAACAAAATTATCTGTTTTAATGTTAATAAAAATACGGCTCATTGTTAAAGTTGGGTTAAAAAAATCCGCTAAAACGGTTCTAAACGAAGGTTTTAGACAAGAATGATGGCCGATTTAGTTCAGACAAGAATCAGACCACCGAAAAACCGGAATTTTACAGATTAAAATCCCGCTTCGGATTGAGATAAAAAATCAGAAAAAAGAGAAAAATACTTGCAGCCAACGGGTATTGGAAATAGTGGTTCGCATTCTGCGACGTGATCAACGAAGATGAGCCTGAAGGCGTTTTCTGTAGCGCTTCCTTTACTTCGAGCGGTGCCTGTTCTACATTATTGCCGTCAACATAACTTCCACCGGTTCTTTCGGCCATCTTGCGCAAGGCTTCTGTCTGCCTTTTTGAGATTACGGTCTGTCCGGATCTGTCAGTTTTGTATCCCATCAGTTGACCGTACAGATAATCCGGGACCGGCGCGCCTTCATCCGTTCCGATGCCTACTGTTGTAACCAGAATTCCCTCTTTCGATGCCAGTTTTGCAGCTGCTTCATCATTTCCCTCATTATCTTCACCATCGCTGATCAGAACCATTTTCCGCGAACCTGGTGAAACATTTTTGAACTTTCTGGATGCCTCTGTCACCGCCTTCAGAAAATCTGTACCCTGCACTTTCATCATATTCGTTTCCACTCCGCTGATATAGGTCTCCGCTGCTGTGAAATCTGTTGTCATGGGCATAATTGATGTAGCTTCACCGGCAAAAATGATAATTCCCACCTTATCGTTGTCGAGTTCCTCCATGGTGTTGATCATGAGATTTTTCGCCTGTACCAGTCTGCTCGGAGAAACATCTTCAGCGTTCATGGAATTGGATACATCCAGCACAAAAAAGACACTGTTCATGTTCTGAGTGCTTTTTACCTCTTCCCTACCGCTAAGCAGATCGACCATGGCAATAACCAGAAAAAGCAATGCAAATAAATACAGTATCGGCAGAAACCTGCTGAAAGAGGAATTTTTTCTGAACAGCGTTTCCTGAAAACGGTCATCCGAAGAAAGGTTTTTTCTGCTTTTTCGCCAACGCAAAAAATTCAGCATCAACCAGCCCAACAAAGGAATGAGGACGAGCAGTGCAAAAAGCCATATGTTGCCAAAAGACCAGTGCATATTTTCTATTCAAGAAATTTATAAAAAACCCAGCGCAGCAAAGCATCCAGCACGAGTACCGCTAATGCAATCCAGAGAAACGCCCGAAAATGCTCCTGATAATTGTACAGTTTTGCTGATTTAATGTCGGATTTCTCTAACTGATTAATTTCATTATAAACAAGCTCAAGGCTTTCATTGGATGTTGCACGGAAGTATCTTCCGCCCGTAATCTTAGCCACTTCACTCAGCGTAGGCTCATCAATTTTCACTTCAGTCTCAGTGAAGACCAGATCTCCAAAAATATCGGTCTGCGTTGGCATCAGTGCATAACCGTTGGTTCCGATACCGATCGAGTACACTTTTATGCCGTTATCCTTCGCAATCGTCGCTGCAAGCATCGGATCCATTGCATTCGGGATGGTATTGACGCCGTCTGTCATCAGGATAATGATTTTACTTTTTGCTTTGCTGTTCTTCAGGTGATTCACCGCTACAGCCAATCCTTCACCGATAGCGGTACCCGGCTGAAGTTCAAGCGGATTCAGATTGGTAAGTTCATCGAGTATTACCTGATGATCACTCGTTACCGGAACTTTTGTAAACGCTTCACCGGAATAGGTAACCAGTCCGATTCGGTCCGTCACTCTCTTATCAACAAATCTTTTCGCGATATGCTGCAAAGCAGTGAGCCGGTCCGGTTCAAGGTCCCTCGCAAGCATACTCAGCGAAACATCAACAGAAACCATAATATCAATCCCCTTGGTGTCATCGCTGTTCTCCGATACCGAAAATGTACGGGGTCGTGCTATGGCGACAATTAAAGCAGAAAGGATGATATACTTGGATATTTTGAGTAAGAACATTACGAAAACAATCGCAGAATTCTCGCCCATATTTGCTGTGGAAGGAACTGCGATGCCCCGTCGCTTTTTCTTGCTGATATCGCTGATGATCATCGGGATGAACAGCAGAAACAGCAGTAAAAGCCATGGACTGTGAAATTCAAGTCGTAATAAATCCAGATTCATCATGCTAAACTCCGGACCTTAACTGTTCCACTTCCATATCCTTTGAGGCACGTTTTACAAATGCCCTGATGTCATTAAAATCCTTTTCCATCACCGGCTGATCCGGGAAGGTTTTCGCAAACTTCACCAAATCTCCGCGAAGGAAAACATCTTCGATAATTTTTTCGTTTTCGGGTGAAATACTGTTGGTTTCCTTCATTACTTTAATCAAATCATCAGTAATCAGTACATCAGCCGGAATCTGATACTGAAGTGTGATAAAATTCCTCACAATATCGATAAATTCAACATAAAATGACCTGAAATTGCCATCTTCCATATATCTTTTCTTCTTCAGTGCATCGAGTTCTTTCAGTGTTTTATTCGTAAGAACGACCGGTGAACTTTTTCTTTTCCGTCCATATCTGATAAATGCGATAATCAGAAAAATCACTGCAAGAACAATCAGCGCGGCCAGCAAATACCATTTGTACAGTTCCCAGTAGTCGGCAAGCTGCAGTTTCACATCCCTGTTGCCCATGATATCTTTAATTTCATCTCCACGGTTAGCCGTATTGATTACTTCAACTTCGTATAGAATGGTTTTCTGTATGTCACCGCTGATATTAAACTCCAATGCGGGTATGGTAAATTTCCCCTCTTCGAAAACGGCAAATTCTATGACCCTGCTGTAAGAATATTCGTCTGTATGAATACTGTCTTTAACTTCTTCGAAATGAAAAGGAAGCAGTTCATTTTTAGGTGCTGCAGAAACTTTTTTGCCGCCGAGATTTGAAATACTGACCGTGAAATGAGCGGTTTCGCCCAATGCAAGCGTTTTTTTATCGAGTTTTGATGCCAAAGACTGTGAAAAGCCGAATGCCGGCAGCAGCATGAGCAGAAAAAAGAATTTTCTGTAAAACGCAGCGTAATATGATACTGTTGATCTCAATTATTTTATTTCTTTCTGAAATACTGATATAAAAATTTCGAATAGTCT
Source organism: Bacteroidota bacterium (assembly GCA_023399675.1). Classification (GTDB taxonomy): domain Bacteria; phylum Bacteroidota; class Bacteroidia; order Flavobacteriales; family Weeksellaceae; genus JAEWOS01. The sequence goes on along the minus strand of JAEWOM010000253.1, from coordinate 4,003 downwards.
TCACCGGTCCCGATGTTCAGAAAACCGGCCGAAGAACCCTCAAGATATTCCTTCAAATTTTTTACTTTCTGTTTTTTCGCTTCCGCATAATTGTACCTCCACCTTTTGTCGGACGTATTGGCCCAAACCTGTCTTCCTGTTTCTGCATCGAGAAAGAGCGAATAACCGATATCCGGAATCTCATTGTCTTTTTCATCAAAGATCCGCAAAGCGAGAAGCTGATGTTTTTTCGCCGCGATCCGCATCATTTTTTGATCATATGGATCTTCAAAATCTGAAAAAACGAACAGCAGCGACTTCTTTTTAAACAGACTCATCATATACTGCAGTGCTATATCCACCCGGGAAACAGCGGGAACATAGTCGGCAGTCAGAATGGTACTGATAATGGCCAGAATATGCTTTCTGCCTTTTTGCGGCGGAATAATTTTATATACTTTGTCTGCAAACAGGATCAAACCGACCTTATCATTATTTCCGGCAGCAGAAAACCCCAGACTCGCAGCTATTTCTGCAACAAATTCACGTTTGAGAGACGTTTTGGTACCATAATCCATTGAAGCGGAGATATCGACGAGCAGCATCATCGTCAGTTCGCGTTCCTCTTCCATCACCTTTACAAACGGCTCCCGAAAGCGTGCTGTTTTATTCCAGTCTATTCTTCGTATTTCATCACCAAACTGGTATGGCCTTACCTCCGCAAAAGTCATACCCTGACCTTTATACGCGCTGTGGTACTGCCCCATAAGCGTTTGCTCCGACTTTTTCTTCGTCCGGATTTCAATCTGCTTAACTTTTTTGATGATGTCTTTTATCTGCATAGACCTGCGCTGCTTCATTTAAGTAATCAGCGTAACTGGATGGATTTTAAGGTGCCTGAATTTTACTCAGAATTCTGTTCACAATCTCTTCAGAATTGATTTCTTCAGCTTCAGCTTCAAAACTAAGTCCGATCCGGTGACGCAACACATCCTTTGCAATTTCCTTTACATCTTCAGGTATAACAAATGCGCGGTTTTTGAGGAATGCATGCGCACGTGAAGCCACCGCCAGGTTGATGGAAGCTCTCGGCGAAGCACCGAAACTGATGTAATTTTTCAGTTCAGAAAGACCGTATTTTTCAGGATATCTTGTGGCAAAAACCATATCGAGAATATACTTTTCTATTTTTTCATCGAGGTAAATCCTGTTGATCAGATTTTTGCCGTCTGTAACATTGTGCAGTGAAATAACCGGATTGATCACCGGAACATGCGAAGTGGAAACCATCTTCATGACCTTTCTCTCATCTTCGAAATCCGGATAATCGATGCGGCACTTCAGCATAAAACGGTCACTCTGGGCTTCCGGCAACAGATAAGTTCCTTCTTGATCAATCGGATTCTGCGTAGCGAGAACCAGAAAAGGCTTTGGCAGCGACATGGTTTCATCACCGATCGTCACCTGCTTTTCCTGCATAGCCTCAAGCAGGGCCGACTGCACTTTCGATGGCGCTCTGTTAATCTCATCCGCCAGTACAAAGTTGGCAAAAATAGGCCCTTTCTTTATGGAAAAATCGTTGTCTTTGATATTGTAAATCTGCGTCCCCACAACATCTGCAGGCAGCAAATCCGGTGTAAACTGAATTCTCGAAAATTCACCATGCACTGCTTCGGCAAGTGATTTTATCGCGAGGGTTTTTGCCAAACCCGGAACCCCTTCCAGAAGCACATGCCCGTTACCGAGCAGACCGATCAGCAAACGGTCAACCATATAAGACTGGCCGATGATTGCTTTGTTGATTTCCTGTTTAAGAAGTGTAAAGTAGTAATTCTGTTCGAGAACCTGTTCCGTTAACTGGCGAATATCTTCAGCCTGATGAAGTTCTGACATATTTTAATAAGTGTATCTGGTATATAAGAGTGTAAAATTGCAATAATTATGAACTGAAATCATCATAATTGATGCCAATTGATGGTTAAAATTTGTTAAGACACCCAGTTTTAACGCTATTATGTTAATTCTGCACGCCCTAAGATACAAATTTTGCAGAATACGGTCTTTTGGGATTCTCGATTTAATGAATTACTTTTGGCCTGTGGTAATTTGGAGATAATTAATGAACTATCATTTTCAGGCTCACCGGCAAATTCGAAAAAATCTGCTCGAAATTTTACAGGAAACTTCTGCTGAAGATTTGCTGCTGATTCCCGACGGTTTCAATAACAATATGTACTGGAATATTGCGCATACGGTTGCAACACAGCAACTGCTGCACTATTACCTGAGCGGTAACCCTTTCAGAATTGATAAGTACTGGATTGAAACCTATAAAAAAGGAACCCTTCCGAACTTGAATGTCGCACAGAGTGAAATGGAGGATCTGGGATTTCTGCTGATTGAAACTTCAAAAATCCTGATGAAGGACTATGATGCAGATTTCTTTTCCGATTATACGCCGTACACCACCAGTTTTGGCCTTGATCTGAAAAGTATTCAGGATGCTATCGTATTCAACAATATTCATGAAGGTCTGCATTTCGGCTACACCATGGCTCAGAAACGGGCAATTTTAGGAGAGAAATATTAAAACCGGAAAGACCTGACTGTTTCAGGCAATAAATACAAGATGAAAGACGATTTTATTTTTGGGCTCAGACCTGTACTTGAAGCGCTTGAAGCCGGAAAAACCGTCGATAAGGTATTCCTTCAGAATGGTTTACAGGGACCGCTTTATGCCGAACTGAAGACTAAACTCGCGCAGCTGAAACTGCGGCCTAACTATGTCCCGATTGAAAAACTGAACAGATTTACCCGAAAAAACCATCAGGGTGTCGTTGCTTTTATCTCTGATGTGCCGTTCGAAAATATCCAGCAAGTTGTCCCGCAGCTTTTTGAAGAAGGTAAAGTTCCATTTATCCTGATGCTCGACAGGCTTACTGATGTTCGGAATTTCGGTGCGATTTGCCGTACAGCGGAATGTGCCGGCGTTCATGCCGTGGTTATTCCGGAAAAAGGTGCAGCCCCGGTTAATTCTGATGCGATCAAAACTTCTGCGGGGGCCATTTACAATATCAAGATCTGCAAAGAGAAAAATCTTGCACACACGGTGGATTTCCTTCAGCAAAGCGGAATTCAGGTTTTTGCAGCATCAGAAAAAGCTCAAAAACTGATTTATGAGATTGATTTCACAGAACCGTGCGCGATTGTAATGGGGAATGAAGAAACCGGAATTTCCAAGGAGGTACTTCATCACGCAGATGAAAAAATAAAACTTCCGATTGAAGGACGTACCCAAAGTTTAAATGTATCCGTTGCCTGCGGAGCCATTCTGTATGAGGCGGTTCGGCAGAAGGCCATAAAATAACAAAGTAAAAATACCGGAATCAAAATCCGGATGCTATTATATCCAAAATTAATGAGAAAATTATCTTTTGCAGCACTTCTATCCATAGCGCTGCTTTCCTGCAAAAAAGAAACGAAAATCGTCAATAACACAGATCCTGAAACAGGAAAAACGGTACAGGTGGAAGTACCTGTCGAAACTGAGGCAGACAAACCTGCAATTACTGACAGTGCCGACGTTTACAGGCAAAGCTTCAAGCTGGTTACGGGCGAAACGTATCCGTTCACAACCGTGCAGAAGAACAACATTACCATCACTGCACCGAATGGACAGAAAGAGAATATGACAACGGAATCAACGGACGTTGTACAGTTCAAAGTGAATGGCTTCAAGGACAATGTTTATGACATTACCATTGATTTTATCTCCAAAAAATCATCGCAGTCGGCTCAGGGAAAAACAGTAACTGTGGATACCAACGCTGCTGCACCGAAAGAAGAGGCACTGAAAAACAAGTGGAGCCTGGATAAAGCCCTTACCGGCAATAAACTGAACATGAAGATGGATGATAAAGGAAAAATCATTTCCATTACCGGTTTTGACCCCGTTTACAAAAAGTTGCAAACCACTATTAACACCCTCACCAAAGAAGAGCAGGTGCGGAAAGGACTTCTGGAA
>JAEWOM010000235.1 GCA_023399675.1 Bacteroidota bacterium | reverse complement strand
CTGTCGGACAGCACATCATTCAACAGTCTTTTGCAGCGTGTATCTACACCCGAGGAAAAAAACATGGCCTATTTCCTTCTCGGATATTCCGACTTTTCGAATCCTTTGCCGAATATGGAAAAAATGCACGAAATCAACCCCGATTCGGAAATTCTGAAGGTGATGGCTGCCAGAAGTATAAATCAACTCGAGCGTTCTTATCTGCCGAACTATTTTTTTACCGACCGCGACATCAGGGAGCAGGAAATAAACTCCGGCGTGACAAAAACTGCAGAACCGGTGGCTGCACCGAAAAAATCGTTTTGGGATAAGATCGTGGACTTTTTCAGAAATCTTTTCGGGAAGAAAGAAGAAAAGCCTGCAACTGCACAAAGAACAGAAAATGCAGACGATAAAGAACTGCTGAAAAGTCCGTACAGAATTCCGGTTTTTCAGAAACAGAACCTGTGGTGGCAGGAAGAACCCTCACCCGATTATCTTGCAGATTTTTCAGAATTTACAGAAAAAACCAGTCAAAAATCGAATGACGAATTTTGGAGTATTGCCGATGCTTACCTTAAATTTCTTCAGAAAGACTACGAAAGCAGCAGGGAAATTCTGACATCGATAAAAACTACAAATCCGGAGTATACCGCGCAGATTAACCGACTGAAAATGCTCAATGATATTACTGCTCAGCCAAAAATTGATGCTGAATTTGAGGAGCAGGTCATGAAGAACTATCCGGAGATCTTTGCTGAGGAAGACCCTGCGGACAACACAGAAGTAAAATGGGATGAAAAGCCATCCACTGCAGATTTTGTGCGCGATGTATTTGCTAACCGCTACTTTCTGCAGAACGAAGACGGAAAGTCTTTTCTAATGAACAATAAGCTGTCTGACCTCCAGTATTATCCGAATGCAGATCTGGCAAAAGCACTGGAAAATTTTATTAACAAACCGCAAAAGAATGCACTGGAGCAAACCCTTATGAAAAATGTGGATATGAAGAACCCATCTGCGTTTCTTCATGTTGTATTTGGCGATCAGGCTATCAGGGACGGCAATTTTTCCAAAGCGAAAGATCATTATGCCAAATCGGTAAATTTCGAAGGTATTCCCCGATATGACTGGATTTATGAAGCTGAAAAAACCTTTAAAAAACCACTGATACATGCTGATGGCGCGTATAATGGATTCAGCAATATTTCTTCGCTGGTTTTCGGCCACAACGTCTGGGAAAGTTTCCAAAGCCCGGAAGAAACTTCGATGAAAGAGGAACCTTCTGTATCAAAATTTGTATTTATCAAACCGCTGATGAATAAATATGAACTGGCGGATGCACTGCTGCAGCTTCAGCAGGATGGAAGCGCAGATGCGATTCAGCTTATCGGAAATATGCTGTACAACACGTCTTCGCTCGGATACTTCCGCGAAGTTCTCATGATGGATATCGATAATTCAGCGTGGGCAAAAAATGACATTTTCCGCAACAGCCCGCCACAATATCAGTATTATTTCAAAAGCTACCGGTGGAATCCGTCAATCAAAAATGATAATTTTGATGTCGCGATTAAATTTTACCAGCAGGCACTGTCTAAATCTAAAGATCAGGAGCAGAAAACGAGAATTCTGTTTCAAATGGCGAGCGCAGAACAGGGAAAATATTACCAGTGGGAAGCCAAACAGGAACATAATCTGTCCTATTCTGATCCGCGATGGGAAACCAAACACGCAGAATTCAACAAAAAACTCGATGCAGAGAAAAACGCAAATTACCGCCGCTACTTTTCGCAGCTGAAGTCCGGTTACAGCAATACAGCCACTGCAAAAAGTTTGATGGGCAGCTGTTCTTACTTCGATCACTTTATGACCAGATAGCCTGTTACCGTTCATCATCGATCTTTTTCTGAATTTACTGGTTGCGCATTTTGTGCTCCTGATTGTCCTCGGCTGCATCAATCGAGTGTGATTGGTGCAAATCATTGTCTTCCTGCGAAAGTTCTGAGAGCTTCTCGTAATATTTGTGAAGTTTATCGAGTTCCTTTTCCGTGAGATCCTCAATGTCCACAATTCGGTTGCTGGCTTTTTCATGTGCGGCAATCAGCTCGTTCAGTTTAATCTGAATGGCTTTCGAATCTTTATTCTGCGATTTTTGAATGAGAAATACCATCAGAAAAGTGATGATATTGGTTGTAAGCGTAAAGGCAAATTCCCAGGTGCTGAACTCATTGAAAAGCGGAAACGCCAGTCCCCAAAGCAAAACGAGGACAACAGCTGCATAGAACGTGTATTTATTACCTGCAAAGTTGGAAAACCAATCCGCCAGACTGTCAAATGAATTCCAGGACTTTTTTCTGCGACACTTTGTAATTTTATTATCGGATAATCAATTATTATACCTTATTATCGCTCTGAAAACCAATCAGATGTAAAATTCTTCACATTCGGTTGCGAGACAAATTGTCACGACAGGCCGAATGGTATTTTTTTTGAGAAAATCCAGAAAAAAAATAAATCTATCATATGAAAGGGAAAATAAATGTTTCGGTGGAAAATATCTTTCCGCTGATTAAAAAATTTCTGTACAGTGACCATGAAATATTTCTTCGTGAACTGATTTCCAACGCCACGGATGCAACTTTGAAACTGAAGCATCTTACAACAATTGGCGAAGCGAAAGTGGAATACGGCAATCCGCTGATCGAAGTAAAAATCGACAAAGAAAGCAAAACGCTCCATATTTGCGACCAGGGTGTGGGAATGACCGCTGAAGAAGTAGAAAAATACATCAACCAGGTGGCTTTTTCCGGAGCTGAGGAATTCCTCGAAAAATATAAAGATTCAGCAAAGGAAACCGGGATTATCGGACATTTTGGATTGGGATTCTACTCCGCTTTCATGGTGGCAGATCAGGTCGAAATTCTTACAAAATCATATAAAGAAGGCGAAAGCGCTGTGCATTGGGTTTGTGACGGCAGTCCGGAATTTACGCTCGAAGAAACCGACCGCAGAACGGAACGCGGTACGGAAATCATTCTGCATATTGCGGACGATTCTTTGGAGTTTTTGGAAGAACACCGCATCCGCGAACTGCTGCTGAAGTACAACAAATTTATGCCGGTGCCAATTAAATTCGGAACCAAAACAGAAACGCTTCCATTGCCGGAAGATGCTGCCGAAGATGCTGTGGCAGACACGCAGGAAGTGGATAACATCATCAACAACCCGAATCCGGCGTGGACACAGACTCCGAGTTCGTTGACTCAGGACGATTACCAAAAATTCTACCATGAACTGTATCCGATGCAGTTTGAGGAGCCGCTGTTCAACATTCACCTGAACGTGGATTATCCCTTCAACCTGACCGGAATTCTGTTCTTCCCGAAACTCGCGAATAACCTGAACATTGAAAAAGATAAAATTCAACTGTACCAAAACCAGGTTTTTGTGACGGATGAAGTAAAAGGAATTGTTCCTGATATCCTCACGCTGTTGCGCGGTGTGATTGATTCTCCGGATATTCCGCTGAACGTTTCCAGATCTTATCTTCAGGCGGACGGTGCGGTGAAAAAGATTTCTTCCTACATCACGAAAAAAGTTGCCGATAAAATGGCTTCACTGCTGAATGAGAACCGTGAAGATTACGAACAGAAATGGAATGACATCAAGATCGTAATCGAGTACGGAATGGTGACCGAGGATAAATTCTTTGAAAAATCAGACAAATTCGCACTCTACCCTACTGCAGACGGAAAATACTATCTGTGGAATGAACTGGAAGAAAAACTGAAACCGATTCAAACCGATAAAGACGGTAATTTTGTAATTCTGTATGCCAATAATGAGCATGATCAGCATTCCTACATTGAAGCGGCGAAAGCCAAAGGATATGAAGTTTTGCTTCTCGATTCGCCGATTGTTCCGCACCTGATCCAAAAACTCGAGGGTTCGAAAGAAAAAGTACAGTTTGCGAGAGTGGATGCCGACCACATCAACAATCTGATCAGGAAGGATGAACCGGCGATTTCCAAATTGACCGATGAGGAAAAGGAAAATTTGAAGAAAACCGTTGAAGAAGCGATTACCGACAATAAATTCACCGTTCAGCTGGAAGATATGGACAGTACTGATGCTCCTTTTGTGATTACGCAGCCTGAATTTATGCGCCGTATGAAAGACATGCAGGCAACCGGCGGTGGTGGAATGTTCGGCATGGGCGGATTCCCGGAGATGTATAATCTGGTGGTGAATACCAACAGTAATCTGGCATCAGACATTCTGAAAAGCGAAGACGCAGAACAAAAAAATGCGAAAATCAGCGATGCTTTGGATTTAGCCAAGCTTTCCCAAAATTTACTGAAAGGAAAAGAACTGACAGATTTTATCAAGCGTAGTTATGAGAAGTTAGCGCAGTAGAAACTTCGATAAATAATACTACATTGAAAAGCCAGCAACTTAATGAAGCTGGCTTTTCTGTTTTCAAACTAAAGTATTAGTTTTAACTTGCCGGCACCTGCGCTTTCTCGTATATCAATCCGTCTGATTGCAATTCTGCCCAGAAATCTTCAGGGATTTTGGTTTTCCATGCACGTACATTGTCTTTAACCTGCTCCTGTTTGCTCGCTCCGGGAATTATTGAAACAAATTCATCGGCGGCCAGTACGAAATGGACGGCTGCATCAACGATATCAATCCCGTGCTCTTTTGCAATTTTTTCAATGGCAGTTCTTTTTTCTTTCATGCCTTTCGGGATAACAGGTTTGTAATTATAGCGATTGCGGCCATTAATAAATCCCGAATTATATCCCGCACCGGAAACCAGCTTGACGCCTGCTTTCTTCACCGCTGGCAGCAGTCTGTCGCAGGCATCTTCGTGTTCGAGAATCGAATATTGTGTCGCAGAAAGACAAATATCGGGATCAGCATATTTAAGACAATCCAAAATGGGCTCAATTTTATTCACGCCCATGCCCCACGCTTTTATCATACCTTCATCTCTGAGTTCTGAAAGTACTTTGAATGCACCTTTCTTCGCCTGATCCATAAAATACTGATATCGGTCGCCAACCTGATCTTCAGAAAGGTCGTGAACATAAACGATATCAATATAATCCAAGCCGGTTCTTTCCAAGCTTTCCTCAATCGATTTTTTTACACCATCATATGTATAATCATGTTCAAAATCAAAATTCAGTGGCTCTTTCCACATGGTTTTTGGAACTTCAGATTTTGAAACGGGAGTGAAAAGCCTTCCGATTTTTGTAGAGAAGACGAAATCTTTTCTCTTTTTATTTTTCATAAATTTCCCAAATCTTCTTTCACTTTGTGTAAGCCCATACCACGGAGAAGTATCATAATATCTGATGCCTGAATCCCAGGCTGTCTGCAATATTTTCTCTGACTGCTCATCTGAAATCTTCTCAAATGCTGTTCCTATTGCCACGCCTCCCAAACCAAGTTCATGCTCTTTCTTCAAAACTGTCTTTGCCATATTTCTGCTTTATGTTGACTATTTTGCAACAAGGCTTATGCCGCAAACCAATCTAAGATTTACAGCCGTGCAAAATCATAAAAAATTATTGCATAATAGACAGCACGTCGCCATTAAAAAAGAGCAAACTGCTTGCGATATTGAGAATCAGCGCAAGAATTCCACGCGGTCTGTCCTTCCACACAAAATAAAGAGAAATAACCAGAAAAATCGGTAAAAGTATAAACCAGATCATGTTAAAATTGATCAGAACGCCGAAAATGACTTCCAAAAACTCAGGGACAGGATTGGTATAAAGCAGAAACTGCGTTACAATCCATGCAAAAACCGTGATGCTGATGATGAGAAATATACGGCCTAAAACCTGATCAGCACTCTTTTCGTTTCTCATCACGGCGATGTAACGGTTGAACTCTTGGTACAGTTCGCATCACCACCTCCTGAACAAACAAAGTATCCGTCCTTCGATAAAATCGGGCTACATTTGCCGGAGCCGGAACAAATTGTGGTACCGCTGCTGTATGTTTTGTCGAAAAACAAATCGCCGCTTACAAATTTCAAGGCATATGCAATCTTCACAGTATTATCCCTGCTGCTGCCATATGCGTAATAATGGTTGTCTTCTCTGGCGTCTATTCTGTTGGACTGAATATCGATCCGCTGCAGCACCACGTTCTTATTCTCCATACGCAGAATTTTGTTAAAATGATCTTTCAACTGTTCAAAATCAGCATTGACGGAAACGACATCGCGCGCGTCTACACTGGCAACTTTAATCTGCGAAAAAACGGAAACAGAAATAAGAAAAAGCCGTAGAAAAAATATCTTGTTCATAGTGAATTGATTAGGATATCAGCATTTAAAGTTATGAAAAATTGCTGTTTCTAAAATGCTTTTTTAGCAATCGCTGCTTTTCCGCAGAATCATCTTATCTGCAAGCGCTAATCAGTTTCTGTGATGAATGTAGCGGAGCAATAAAAAATCCGTCCTCTTGCGAGAACGGACGATGTTTTAAAAGAAACCTATTTTACATACCGGAAAGCAACAATGAGACGTTATAAAGGCTTTAGTTCAATTGGATTATTGAACATTCTTTTTAATACCACCGCGGTCTCTTCATATTGCCTTCTTAATTCGCTGGTCATATCGGGAAATCCTGCACCTTCATATTCCAAATTATGTTTTGCTTTTAAATAATAATTTTTCGGATAGTTTTTATAGGAATCAAGATTGATTGTAAAGCTGGAAGTGTTTTTCTTAATTTTTGATACCGTAAAATGATAGTCGCCACGTGTATCATGAATTTCCATAATCAAACCAGGCAGACCTGCAAATTTGTACGGGCCTATCGCTTGAGGATATTTTTCTTTAGCGAAGTAGGCGATCCACCTTCTACCAAATAAGTTTGTAGCAGCTTTCTGACATTTGACGCCACCGATTACTTTGATGTCGGAATAAAGGACCCATGTAACGGCCTGATCTTCAGAATATCTGATTTTAGAATCTATGTAACTGAATAACACGTGATATTTTGTGTCTTTTTTAATAACCCGCTCCTGAAAATAATCACTGATGTACTGCAAATCGATACTATTTGGAATGTACTGTTTCGTATCATTCAAATAATTTTGCGCTCCAGCAAAATAGTAATCTTTTGAGTTACCAATAAGAATAAATCCTGCTTTTTTGTAAAATTTTCTCCGAGTTTCATACTGGCATTATAGGTCACCATTAAGGCTGGTTGTATATCTATCTTCTGACAAAACAACTTGCAGCTTTGCAACAACAAAATTAGCAGTAACAGTCTAAAAATATTGAACCGCATATTAGATATTATTTTTTATGGTAGATGCCATCTTACAATAATATTAAAATAAGCATCGCTACAGTAAGAATACTTCTTACAATTATACTGGTTAGTGATTTTTTGAAAAAACTTAGTTTTCTCTGCTTTAATGTTTTTATTGCTCCCATTGAAATAAAGTATATATTCAAAAGAGAAAAAATAGTAAATGTAATAATAACAAAATAGTTATCAGTGCGATGTGCAAAAACAAATAGTATGTAGCAAATCACAGTTAAAAAACTAGAAATAAAATTAATTTCTTTTATCTTATTTTCAAAGTTTTTCTCCATTGTATTATAATCACAATTTATAACAATTCTAAAAAATAAATCCGTCCTTTTTCAAGAACGGATTCATTTTTAACAAAGTGCGTTGGAGAAAACTTCCATCTTCCGACTTCCGTCTTCCAGCTTATTCATCACACTTTAATTTCTACGTCTACTCCTGAAGGAAGCTCTAATTTCATTAGGGCATCAACAGTTTTTGAAGATGAAGAGTAGATGTCCATCAGCCTTTTGTGAGCTGAAAGCTGGAACTGCTCTCTTGCCTTCTTGTTTACGTGCGGCGAACGAAGAACCGTGAAGATTCTTTTGTTCGTTGGCAAAGGAATCGGACCGTTTACTACCGCTCCGGTTGACTTTACCGTCTTTACGATTTTCTCAGCAGATTTATCTACCAAATTGTAATCGTAAGATTTTAATTTTATTCTGATTCTTTGTGACATTTCAAAAATTTTAAAAATTAACCTTTTGCCTTAGCGATTACGTCTTCAGCGATGTTCTGCGGAGCAGCTTCATACTTTTCGAATTCCATCGAAGAAGTAGCTCTACCTGAAGAAAGTGTTCTAAGTGAAGTTACATATCCGAACATTTCAGAAAGCGGAACAAAAGCCTTGATTACTTTAGCATTGTTTCTGTCGTCCATACCGTTTACGGTTCCTCTTCTTCTGTTAAGGTCGCCCACGATGTCTCCCATATATTC
>JAEWOM010000234.1 GCA_023399675.1 Bacteroidota bacterium | reverse complement strand
AAATATATTCAAAAAAAAGGAATTGAAAGCGCCTGATGACATCATAGTAAACGCCGTTATTCGAATTTTGAAAGAACATGATACAACTGGTGGGTAGGCAGCCCCATGACCGTATAAAAACTGCCGTCTATTTTCCTGATTTTTGCCATTCCGAGCCAATCCTGAACGCCGTAACTGCCGGCTTTGTCATGTGGATGGTAATGTTCGACATAATATTTTGCTTCCTGCTCACTAATGGTATCAAAGTACACTTCTGCAGCATCCGTAAAACTGATTTTTTCTTCATCAGTTCGTACACAGATTCCTGTGAAAACACGGTGGTTTCTGCCTGACAGCGTCAACAGCATTTTTACAGCGTCAGCATCATCGGCAGGCTTGCCCAAAACGGAACCGTCTATAGAGACAATCGTATCGGCTGTAATAAGCAGCTCTCCAGATTCCGGTTTTCCGTAGGCATCTGCTTTCAGTTCGGCGAGGTAAACAGCAATTTCCGAAACATCCATGTCTTCGGGATAGATTTCTTGGCAGTCCACGCGAACTGTTTTGAATTCGTAGCCTAAACCTGCCAGAAGTTCTTTTCTGCGCGGCGACTGTGAAGCCAGCAAAATTTTCCGGGAAATTTGTCTTTTCATACTGATTTTGTATCGTCAATATTCCACTTTCCCTGAACTTTCATTACCTGTTCAATCACGTCACGAACGGCACCTTTTCCGCCTTCAACCGGCGAAATATAATCGCTGATTTCCTTCACGTCGGGTACGGCGTTTATCGGGCAGGCCGCAATTGCTGCCGGCAGCATAATGCGGATGTCCGGAAGATCGTCACCCATAGCCAGAATTTCATGATTCTGAATATTGTTTTTGGACTTAAAGTCTTCCAGATCAGCAAGTTTGTCAGCTGATTTAGCGTAATAATCTTTAATTCCGAGGTAATTGATCCGGTGCTTTACGTCAGGGTCGTTTCCACCTGTGATCACACAGATTTTGTATTCATGTTTCAATGCTTTTAATACGGCATAACCATCGAGAACATTCATCACGCGGCACATACTTCCGCCCGGCATCAGGTAAACGCTGCCATCGGTAAATACGCCGTCCACATCAAAAACGAAAGCTTTTATTTCACTTAACTTCTGTTTATAACTCATACATTTTTTTAATCGATTCGTTCATCACGTTGTAAATCTTCAGATGTTCGCCGGTCAAAATTTCCCGATGCAGGTTGAGAACCCTTTCATCGTTACGAACGGCGGGCCCGGTTTGTGCGGTTTTGGGTTCAAGGGTTTTTATCTTTTCGACGGTTTCGTCGATAAGCGGCTCAAAATAGGCAAACGGAATTTGTCTGCTGTCAGCAATCTCTTTTGCGCGGGCAAAAAGATGATTTACAAAATTGCACGCAAAAACAGCGGTGATGTGCATGTATTTTCTGGTTTCGAAATCTGCCGCGGATACCCGACCGGAAATTCTTTCTGCGAGTGATGTCAAAGTTTCCAGGTCTGCAGCATGCTCTGCTTCTACAAAAATGGGTACGCTGCTGTAATCGAGCGGCTTGTCCTTCGAAAAAGTCTGCAACGGATAAAAACTTGCACGTCGGTAGTCACCCTGCAGAATTTCTTTCGGCAGTGAACCGGACGTGTGTGCAACGATACAGTCGTTCTTCTTAATCTGTGCCGAGACTTCTGCTACAGATGTGTCGCTCACAGCAATGATATATAAATCAGCGTCTGCTGGCTCAGTTACTGAATACGGTATTTTCAGTTCGGTACTTATCGCGCTGAGCGCTGCTTCATTTCTGCCGAAAACCTGAGTTAGGCTGATACCGCTTTCGCTGAATGCCCTGCAAAGATGGTAGGCCACATTTCCGGAACCGATGATCACTGTTTTCATCTTACAAATATAGGTATTATTAGCAGCGGCATTTTTCAAACATGATCCCGAATAGTGAATTGGACCGAAAATTGAAATATTCATTTAACATTTAATTATATTTACAATCAAAACAAACGAAGCATCTTATGAAGGTCAAGGACTCGGAGATAATTGCGATGATGCATGAGCCGCGAACCGGTGAAAAAGGTTTGAAGCTGATGATGGAGACGTATCAGAGCAGGCTCTACTGGCATATCCGACGGTTGATCGTAGACCATGAACTTGCACAGGATGTTTTGCAGGAGACGTTCATTAAAGCTTATCAGAACTTTCATCAGTTCAAACAGGACAGTAAAATATACACCTGGCTGTACAGAATTGCAACCAACGAAGCTTTGCAGCAGCTGAATAAACTGAAAAGAATGCAGAAAAGCGATGAAGACCCGGAATATCACATGGTGAATCTCGTTGCAGACAATGCAGGACCGGAAGCAGATGAAATTCAGGTTTTACTGCAGAAAGCCATTCAGAGTTTGCCTGAAAAGCAGAAACTGGTGTTTACGATGAGGTATTATGATGATTTGCCTTACGAAGAAATTTCGCAGATTGTAGATATGTCGGTTGGTACACTGAAAACCAATTACCACTACGCGAAACAGAAAATTGAAGATTATATTAAACAAAATTACGAAGCATAAGGCCGCGAAACCGGTAGCTTCAATTGAAATTACATGATCACAAAATGAAGAATTTCGATTTAGATCAACTTGAGAAACAGAATATATATAAAACGCCGGATAATTTTTTCGCGGACATGCAGAAGCAGGTATTATCCCAAACCGCGCACAGAATAAAACCGGTTTCGCAAGAAGCAGAGAAGAAAGGCGCAATCGTACCGCTGAAATGGTGGTATGCATCAGCCGCGGCGGTGGCTTTGATCTTTGGGGCGGTATTTTTCGTAAATTCCGACAACAGTACAGAGCAGCTTCCTGTCGCAAGAATTGTCGCTGAACCAACTGGTGCTGATCCCGTAGCATCTGATGAATTAAACGTATCAGTGCAGGAAGAAACGGCTGAGCCTGCTGTATTAGCAGTAGTTGAACCGGCACCTGTAAAAATTGAAACTTCAGGACAGTCCACTGCAGGCATCAAGAAAAATGCAGCTGTAAAAAAACCGGTTAAAGTAGCCAAAACAGTGAGCATTGCGGAAGAAATGGATCTTTTGCTCGAAGCGATTCCGGAGCAGGAACTGGTGACGTTAACAGCAAACGACCAGCCTGATATTTATTTGGATTTATACTACTAGATAAGAACAGATAACCAGTTATGAAGAAAATCATTTTCATTTTTGCGCTGATATTCAGTACCGGAGTTTTTGCTCAGGATCTGGAAAGTTGGAGAAAAATGACCAGTGAACAGCGCAGAGAGGCCGTTAGCAAGATGACGCCTGCGCAAAGGTCACAGTTGCTGAGACAGTACAAGCAGCACATGCTTGTTGATGAACTGGATGTGCCTCAGGAGAAACAGGACGAATTTTCCAGGCTTTACCAGGAATATGAGGACAGCCAGAAAAAAATAAAACAGGGCTTCAAGGCGCGGGAGAATTACAATCAGATGACAGATGCTGAAGCGCGCCAGGAATTGGAGTCGAGTTTTAAAGTCGGCGAAGAACTGCTGAAAAACAGAAGAGAGTATTCCGAAAAATTCCAGCGTGTGGTGAAACCGCAGCAGGTTTTGGAAATGTTTCAGCAGGAAGGAGCCATGAGAAGCAGAATGATGGACAGAAGAGTGGATGGCGCCGGAAAATCTGCACAACCCAAACAAAGAGGAACTTTTGAGAACGGCAGCTCCCAGGCGCCGTCTTTAAGAAATAAGAGTGCCGGAAACCGCGGTTTCCGTAACTAGAGCAGGAGGTCATAATAGTTTATTTTTTTAATGTTTGGACGAGCTTCGCAATAATTCATTGTGGGGCTCGTTTGATTTCAGACTATTGATTTTCTGTTTAATAAACAGCATCTTAACTGTAAAAACAGCTTTCTTTCAACGTAAATTTACGCCGTCGCGCTGCCTCGCGCAGACCGTAATGATTGTGAAGCCGTTTTTCCTATCTTTGCAAACTACAAAACCTCTATGAAGAACATCCGGAATTTTTGCATCATCGCACATATTGACCACGGTAAATCAACGCTGGCAGACCGTCTTTTGGAATACACCAATACGGTAACGCAACGCGAACTTCAGACGCAGACGCTGGATGATATGGACCTGGAAAGAGAGCGTGGTATTACCATTAAGTCTCATGCGATACAGATGGATTATGAGCTGAACGGCGAAAAGTATGTCCTGAACCTGATCGATACCCCCGGACACGTGGATTTTTCATACGAAGTTTCCCGCTCCATCGCGGCCTGTGAAGGTGCACTTCTAATCGTTGATGCTGCGCAAAGTATTCAGGCGCAAACGATATCCAACCTGTATCTTGCCCTGGAAAATGATTTGGAAATCATTCCGATTCTTAATAAAATAGACCTGCCTTCCGCAAATCCTGAAGAAGTAACCGACGAAATTGTTAATCTGTTGGGATGTTCTCCGGAAGACGTTTTGCGTGTGTCCGGAAAAACAGGTGAAGGCGTTCATGAATTACTGGAGCAAATCGTAGCAAGAATTCCGGCACCGTCCGGTGATCCGGATGCTCCACTGCAGGCGCTGATTTTCGACTCTGTTTTTAATCCATTTCGTGGAATCGAAGCATACTTTAAAGTTGTAAACGGCAGTATCAAAAAAGGTCAGAAGGTCAAATTCATGGCAACCGAAAAAACGTATGACGCAGATGAAGTCGGTACGCTGAAACTGAAACAGGTTGCAAAACCGGCAATTAATTGCGGAGATGTTGGATATATTATTTCGGGAATCAAAGATGCACGCGATGTAAAGGTCGGAGATACGATTACCACAGTAGAAAATCCTGCTGCAAGTGCCATTGAAGGTTTTGAAGAGGTTAAACCGATGGTTTTTGCCGGAATTTATCCGATTGAGTCTGAGGATTTTGAGGAACTGCGAACTTCGCTTGAAAAATTAAGACTGAACGATGCATCGCTCGTATTTGAAGCAGAAAGTTCAGCTGCACTCGGGTTTGGTTTCCGATGTGGTTTCCTCGGGATGCTACATATGGAAATTGTGCAGGAAAGACTGGATCGTGAGTTCAATATGAATGTTATCACAACCGTTCCCAACGTTTCTTATCACGGATATACCAAGAAAGATCCGGAGACGCCGATTCTGATCAACAATCCTTCTGAAATGGTGGATCCCAGCATTCTGGACCGCGTAGAAGAACCGTACATCAAAGCCTCCATTATCACAAAATCTGATTTTGTAGGAGCTGTGATGACGCTCTGTATCGAAAAAAGGGGTGAAATTGTAAATCAGAGTTACTTAACGGCAGACCGCGTTGAACTGATATTCAATATGCCTCTGTCTGAAGTGGTTTTTGATTTTTATGACCGACTGAAATCGATTTCGAAAGGTTATGCTTCTTTTGACTATCATCCGATCGGTTTCCGCGCATCGAAACTCGTGAAAATGGATATTCTGATCAATGGTGACATGGTTGATGCCCTTTCATCGCTGATCCACGAAACCAATGCCTATTACATCGGTAAGAGAATGTGCGAAAAACTGCGCGAACTCATACCGCGTCAGCAGTTTGATATTGCTGTTCAGGCTGCACTCGGAACCAAAGTAATTGCGAGGGAAACGATTAAAGCCCTGAGAAAAGACGTTACTGCCAAGTGTTACGGTGGAGATATTTCGAGAAAACGTAAGCTTCTGGAAAAACAGAAAGAAGGAAAGAAGAAAATGAAGCAGATCGGAAGGGTTGAAGTTCCGCAGACAGCATTTATGGCAGTGTTGAAACTGAACGACTAATTATTCCGATGTGTGATTGATTCCTTAAACTGAATCTATTTCATCCCAGAAATCAAAATAATTGAACCACTGTTTCGGATATCGCCGGAGCATGGACTCCAGGTTATCGGTGTACGACTCCAGCAGTGCCTGCGAATCACGGTGTTTTACCGGGGCAATTCTGGCGAATAAATGATAATGCAGGTTCGGTTCTTTCATTACATAAACGTACGCAACCGGAACTTTCAGACGGGAAGCAATGTGAAAAGGCCCGGCCGGAAACCTTGCTTTTTTTCCGAGTAATTCAGCTTCAAGAAATTTCGAGCCTTCGAAATATCGGTCGCCGGTGAAACAAATCAGCTCGTTTTTTTCAAGCGCTTCATTAATCAGGAAAATATGTGAAAGGTCTTCTTTAATAAAGATAAATTTCACAGTACTTTTTCTCTCTGAAACACTTTCCAGATAAGCTTTGATGTCGCTGTGCTCGAGATCTGTGGTGATGAGGTTGATTGGATAACTGAAATCTATTTCTTCCAGAAATCTTTCAGCGATTTCGAAATTTCCGATATGTGCACTGATGAGAACGCCTCCTTTTCCGTGCTGCATCATTGCTTTCAGGTTTTCAATTCCGTCGAATTCATAGGTGAACTTGTCGCGGAGACCTGCGGAAATTGCGGTTTTATCGATAATCGTTTTACCAAAGATCAGATAGCTCTCGAAAACAGCCCGTTTTGATTTCCAGTAACTCCAGCCGAGCCGTTTAGAAAAATAGGTGAAAATATAGCGGTTGCTTTTCGGCAGGAAGATGAAATAATACGCCGCAACAAAAAAGAGTACGGAATAGGCCGTTTTTACCCCGAAATTCCTGATGCAAAACACAAAAATCCTGTATCCCAGAAGTGAACCTCTTGATTTTCCGCTCCATTTTGCCATGGTCGTTTTTGTTTAGTTCCGTGCTGAAATATAGGAATTGGCGCTGATTGACGGTAACGTCTTATGAAGCAGCGGTTTTTTGCTGAATTTTCTCTTCAATGGCCGAATAAAAATCATCGAACGACACCATTTTTTTGAAATCTGCTTCGCCCAGTTTCACACCGAATTTACTTTCGATCACTACCACCAAATCGATATAGTCCAAACTGTCCAGGCCCAAAGTATCCTTCAATGGCGCGGAATTCACAATTTCATCCCGGTCCACTTCAAATTCATCTACCAAAAAATCATTTGCTACAGCAATAATTTTTTCTCTATCCATCACAATTATATTATTCATCGTACTTCCTGAGGATCAGCGAGGAATTGGTCCCTCCGAATCCAAAAGAATTCGACAAAAATACATCAATTTTTTGATTCTTTGTTTTGGTAATCAGGTTGATTTTCTGTGCATCTTCATCCGGATTTTCCAGGTTGATATTCGGTGCGATGAAGCCGTTCTGCATCATGATGATGGAGTACACGATTTCACTGGCGCCGGCCATCCAGCATTCATGTCCGGTCATCGATTTTGTAGAACTTACCGGAACTTTGTCGCCGAAAACCTTGAAGAGTGCTTTTGCTTCGTTTGCGTCGCCTATCGGTGTGGAAGTGGCATGTGCATTAATATAATCGATATCTTCCGGAGAAAGTGAAGCATTTTGCAATGATCTTTCCATGGCAGTTGCCGGTCCGTCCACATTTGGTGTCGAAATATGACCTCCGTTTGAGGAAAATCCGTAACCTACAATTTCTGCCAGAATAGTTGCGCCGCGTTTTTTTGCGCTTTCCAGACTTTCTACAAATAGTGTTGCAGCGCCACCGCTTGGTATGAGCCCGTCACGGCTTTGGTCGAACGGCCGCGAAGCTTTTGCAGGGTCGGTTTCATTTATGGAAAATACGCCAAGTCCGTCGAAACTCGCCATTCCGTATTTGTTGATTTCCTGTGCACCGCCGCAAAGAATCATGTCCTGTAAACCGCTTTTAATCAGAAGATAAGCGAGTCCCAGCGAATGCGATCCGCTTGCACAGGCAGCACTGACCGTCATGTTCATTCCGCGCAGTTTAAAAATGGTGGAAAGATTCATGGTGACGGTTGAATTCATCGATTTAAAAATCGCACCGGATCCAACCAGCGCAGTGTCTTTCTTTTCCCTTACAATGTCAATACTTTCTACCACTTCCTTGGAAACACTGTCGTTTCCGTACAGAATTCCTACTTCATGCTGATCTAAAAACTGCTGATCGATACCTGCCATTTTCATGGCTTCCACGGTTGCGACATAAGCGTATTCGCTTTCCTCGCCCATGCTGATCCGCTGGCGACGGTTCAATGAATTTTTCAGATCGGGTTTTGGCACTGTACCAGTGAGTCCGGAGCGAAAACCGAAATCTTTTCTTTGCTGATCGACAATGATACCGGATTTTCCGGTGTACAGGGAATTTTTTACCTCGTCCAATGTAACTCCGATGCAGGAATAAATCCCCATTCCGGTAATTACAACTCTATTTTCCATCTTATTGTAAAATTAAGAGTAGATGCCTCCGTTGATATTAATAACTTCGCCGGTAATATAT
>JAEWOM010000210.1 GCA_023399675.1 Bacteroidota bacterium | reverse complement strand
GCATCAGAAAGAAAAACATCCATACCCTTCTTTTTTGCAAGGTATGCTGCCCCGAAACCGCTTTCTCCGCCTCCTAAAACAACTACTTTCATCTCTTATTCCGAACTTTCTGTTAAACTTTTATTACCTGACTTTCAATGTTATAAGGCACACAACCGCCAGCATAACACCTATAATAATCATTCTGTTCACGATTTTACTTTCGTGATATCCTTCTTTCTGATAATGGTGATGCAGCGGTGACATTTTAAACAGCCTGTTATTCTGAGCATATTCCAGCCCGAATCGCTTTTTCCGGTATTTAAATACGGCAACCTGCAGCATCACAGAAATATTTTCGACAAGGAAAATACCGCACAGCACCGGAATCAGCAGTTCTTTTCTTAAAATGATCGCGAGTACCGCAATAACGCCACCGAGCATCAGACTGCCTGTATCGCCCATAAAAACCTGTGCCGGATAGGTATTATACCAGAAAAAGCCGATTACGGCACCCACCATCGCGACGGCAAAAATGGTGGTTTCACCCATGTTGGGAAGGAACATGATATTGAGATAATCTGCAAAAATGATGTTACCCGAGACGTATGCGAAAAAGGCCAGCGTAAGCAGAATGACGGCGCTCGTTCCGGCGGCAAGACCGTCAATACCATCCGTGATATTCGCTCCGTTGGACACGGCAGTAATGATGAAAATAACGATTGGTATGAAAATCATCCAGGCATTCTCTTCCTTTTCCTTTTCGTCCATCCAGAACAGTAACTGACTGTAATCGAATTCATTATTTTTGAAAAACGGAACTGTGGAAACCGTTGATTTCTCGGTCGGCATGAAATTTCTTTCCACATAATTGCGGTTGATTTCATGAGCATCGGCATATTTTCTTTTTACCACAATATCCTGATGGAAATACATGGTAACTCCGACAATCAGCCCCAAACCGACCTGACCGATAACTTTAAATTTTCCGCTGAGCCCGTCTTTGTTTTTCTTGATCTTCTTGAGGTAATCATCCACAAATCCGATGGCACCCATCCATAAAACCGCAGCAACCAGCAGAACGATATACACATTGTGGAGCTGGGTAAACAGAAAAACCGGAATCAGCGTGGCGAGAATAATGATCAACCCTCCCATTGTCGGCGTTCCTTCTTTCTGTTTCTGACCTTCCAGACCCAGATCGCGAACCATTTCTCCCATCTGCCTTCTGCGCAAAATATTGATGATTTTCTTACCGTAAATCAAAGCAATGGTAAGTGACATCAAAACAGCAATTGCCGCTCTGAAAGAGATATAACGGAACAGATTGAGACCCGGAATATGGATTCCCTGCGCCGTAAAATATTCGTATAGGTAATAAAGCATCTCGTTTTCGGTTTCTTGTTTTCTTAGTTATTTCCCCATCAATTTCAACAGATTTTCAATTTCTTCCTGATCATCAAAGTGATGCTTCACTCCGTTAATTTCCTGATAATTCTCGTGTCCTTTGCCTGCAACGAGCACAATATCTCCCGGTTCGGCAAATTTTATCGCCATTTTTATCGCTTCGCGACGGTCGGCAACCGCCATATATTTACTGAAGTGCTGCGCTTCAACACCCCTGGCAATATCACTGATAATAAGATCCGGATCTTCGGTTCTGGGATTATCTGATGTAATAACTGCCAGCGTTGATTTTTGCGCTGCAATTTTTCCCATTTCGGGCCGTTTCGTTTTGTCACGGTCGCCGCCACAGCCAAAAACAGTAATCAGCCTTTCATTTTTTGTGCGGATTTCATTGATGCTGTCCAGTACATTTTCCAGGGCATCCGGCGTATGCGCATAGTCCACCACGAAGAATATTCCGGAAGGCGATTTCACGGTTTCGAATCTTCCGTGAACTCTTTTCAGTTGAGAAACGGCCTTCAAAATATCTTCCTGTGCAAAACCCAGTTCTGCTGCGATCGCAAAAACGAGCAATAGATTCGCCGCATTAAATTTTCCGGTCAGTGTCGTCCAGAAATCCTGACCGTTGAAATTCAGCAGCATTCCGTTAAAATCCACTTCCAGAATTCTGCCGTGATAATCAGCCATCGTCTTCAGTGCGTATGTCACCTTTCGAGCGGCGGTATTCTGCAGCATAATCTGACCGTTTCTGTCGTCACCATTGGTCACTGCAACCGCATCGGGCTGCAGCTCATCAAAAAATCTTTTCTTAACCCGGATATATTCAGCAAAAGTTTTATGATAATCGAGATGATCGAGCGTAATATTGGTAAAGCCGGCAATCTGAAATTTCAAACCCTCGACTCTGTCCTGATGCACGCCGTGTGAGCTTACTTCCATAAACGCGTAGGTGCATCCGGCATCTACTGCATTTTTCAGAATGCTGTTCAGCGTTATTACATCCGGAGTGGTATGCGTTGAAGGGCGTACTTCATCTGCGATTCGGTACTCCACCGTTGAAATCAGTGCAGATCTGTAACCCAAAATCCGGAATAAATCGAAAAGCAATGTAGAAACAGAAGTCTTTCCATTGGTTCCGGTAATCCCAACTAACGTTATTTTTTCTGATGGATTTCCGAAAAAATTAGCCGCGAGCAAGCTGAGAGTTTTGGATGAGTTTTTCACCTGAATGTAGGTGATTCCTGCTTCCTGTTCGGCAGGCATCTCTTCGCAGACAATAACGGTAGCACCGCGTTCGATCGCCTGTGAAATAAAACTGTGACCGTCGGAAACCGTTCCCTTAACAGCTACATAGACACAGTTTTCTACGGCTTTTCTGCTGTCGAAAACCACTTCAGAAATCTCGCGGTTCATTTCACCGGAAGTTTGCAGTGTGGGTATGCGTGTAAGTAGTACTGTTAAATTCATATTCTCTTTCACCAGAATCTGCTTAGTTCTGCAGTTTCAGGTATATTCTCTGATTTTTGTTAATTACTGTACCTTCTCCCGGAAACTGCTCCAGAATTTTTCCGACGCCGCTGTAAGCTACGCGATAC
>JAEWOM010000202.1 GCA_023399675.1 Bacteroidota bacterium | reverse complement strand
TCAACAGGAGCTTAACACCAATAACACCCGCGACTGGTTCAACGAAAACAAAGACCGCTACATGGCTGCACAACAGAATGTTCTGGAGTTTGTGACTGAACTTTTGCAGGAAATGTCAGAATTCGATGCGGAACTGGTTAAAATTGACCCGAAGAAATCACTGTTCAGAATTTACCGGGATACAAGGTTTTCGGCCGATAAAACGCCGTACAAAACCAATTTCGGAGCTTCGATTAACGGAATTGGCAAGAAAGACGGTGGTGCCGGTTACTATCTGCATATTTCACCCGGAGAGTGCTTTCTGGCAGGCGGTGTCTATACGGCTGATGCTGCCCGAATGAAAAATATCCGTAAAGAAATATCGACAAATGCTCCGGATTTCTTAAATATTGTAAACAGTACAGACTTCAGCAATTTTGATCTGAATTCCGAAAAAATGGTACGAATTCCACAGGGATTTGAAAAGGATGATACCATGGCTGAATATCTCAAAATGAAACATTACGCCGCATCGCTCCCCATTAAAGATGAGTTTCTGATGAAACCCGATTCCGTGCAGAAATGCGCTGCAGAGTTCAGAAAAATGGCTCCTTTTGTACAGTTTCTGAATGCTGTCTGAGTAAAAATCGACAATCAGAAGGACATTTCACATTCGGAAAAAAACATTCTTTTTCCTAAATTTGGAGTTTGTTTTATCTAAATAATTTTTCTGAATCATGGACTATCTGAAGGGGCTTAATGAAGCACAATATGAAGCTGTAACCACGATAGAAGGTCCACTGATGGTACTGGCAGGCGCCGGTTCCGGTAAAACGCGTGTGCTAACGATGCGTATTGCTCACCTCATCACCAATGGTGTCAGTCCGTTCAATATTCTCGCACTTACGTTTACGAACAAAGCCGCGAAGGAAATGAAGGAGAGAATCGCGAAAGTCGTTGGCGACAGCGATGCGAAAAGCATCTGGATGGGAACTTTCCACTCTGTATTTGCGCGGATTCTCCGAAGTGAGGCGCATTATCTGGGTTTCCCTTCCAATTTTACCATTTACGACACGCAGGATTCTCTGAATGTGATGAAAAAAGTTCTGAAAGAACTGAATATCGATCCAGATCTGTACAAGCCTAAAAAAGTAATGTCTCGCATTTCTGCGTACAAAAATAACCTGATTACGGTTCGTGCTTACATGCAGAATCCGGAGCTGATTGAAGCCGACGAGAAAGCAAACATGAAGCATATGGGCATAATCTACGAGAAATATGTAGAAGTCTGTTTCCGGAACGGCGCAATGGATTTCGACGACCTGTTACTCCGCACCAATGAGCTCCTGACCAGGTTTCCGGAAGTTCTTGCAAAATATCAGGACCGTTTCCGCTATATTCTTGTGGATGAGTATCAGGATACAAACCATTCGCAGTATCTTATTGTAAAAGCGCTCGCTTCGAAATTCGAAAATATCTGTGTGGTCGGAGACGATGCACAGTCTATTTATTCGTTTCGTGGCGCCAATATTTACAACATCCTGAATTTTAAGAAAGATTATCCCGACGCTGTTACCGTTTCTCTTGAACAGAATTACCGCTCCACCCAAAACATCGTGAATGCCGCCAATGTGGTAATCTCCAAAAATGTTCAGCAATTCAAGAAAAATGTTTTCAGCGATAATGAACCCGGCGAAAAAATAAAGGTGTACCGTGCTCTGTCTGATGCCGATGAGGCCGGATTTGTAGCCAATCACATTTGGGAACAGCACAACTCCAACCAAAGACATTTCAGCGATTTTGCGATTCTGTACCGCACCAATTCGCAGACGAGAGCGTTTGAAGATGCGCTGCGCAAGAAAAATATTCCGTACCGTGTGTATGGTGGTCTGTCATTTTACCAACGGAAAGAAGTAAAAGATTTACTAGCTTACCTTCGAATTCTAGTAAACAAAAATGACAGCGAAGCATTAACCCGCATCATCAATTTCCCGGCTCGCGGAATTGGAGATACCACACAGAACAAACTGATCGTGTTTGCAGACAGCCAAAATCTGCCGATAACCGATGTACTTGATAATCTCGGTTTTTATTCAACGCGAATTGGCCTGAATAACGGCGCCATCACAAAACTGGCCGATTTCTGGTCTATGATCAAGGCTTTTGAGGTGATGCTGAAATCTGAAGACATTTATACGGTCGCAATGGAAGTGGCGAAACGAAGCGGCATGATTCGGTTTTTAAAAGACGACCAGACTCCGGAAGGCATTTCGAGGGTTGAAAATGTACAGGAAGTTCTAAACTCAATCCGCGGATTTATTGAAGAACAGCAGCAACTGGAAGACGGCGACGCGTCTCTGTCCAGTTTCCTTGCAAACATTGCCCTTTCAACGGATCAGGACAACAGTAAAGATGATGATAAAGACAAGGTTTCTCTGATGACCATTCACCTGTCCAAAGGCCTCGAATTTCCGGTTGTTCACCTGGTAGGACTCGAAGAAAATCTGTTCCCGAGTTTTATGAGTTCTTCCACACGAGAAGAGCTGGAAGAAGAACGCAGACTTTTTTATGTTGCGTTAACAAGAGCTGAAAAGCAGGCCGTTTTTACGTATGCCATTTCGCGTTTTCAGTGGGGCAAAATTACCGATGCCGAACCTTCGCGCTTTTTGAGTGAAGTTGACAGCGATTTTATTGAATTTGTGAATCCGGCCACGGAAAGTCGTTTTGTAAATCATTCCGGATTGAAGTCCAGTATTTTTGATGATGGTCCTTCCGCACCGCGCTCTTTCAATAAGATTCAGCCGAAAAGAAAGATTCAGCAATCGGATGCTCCAACCAAGAAAACGCAGGAAATTGCTAAAAACCTGAAACCTGTTGCCACAGCAAAAATCATTAATCCGAGTGGCAGATCCTCCGAAAACATTGAAGTTGGCGATAAAGTGCGTCACGACCGTTTCGGTGTTGGTGAAGTGGTATTTCTGGACGGTACCGATCCTGAAAACATCAAAGCGAAAGTTATTTTCCAGCACGAAGGTGAAAAGAATCTGATTCTCAAATTTGCGAAACTGACGAAGATTAACTGATTTTTTTAGAGTAATTGAGTTTTGAGTGATTGAGTTGTTCAGTTCTTTTATTTTTGATTTTTTACCGAATTCCACTACCCCAATTTGATTACGCTTTTCGATATGCTTTGGCGACGATTTTAGAAAAGCGACCTTGGAAAATTTGCGTTAAGAAATTTGGAATGGTGAGCGTTAGAAAATTTATCCTGTTTGAGTGGCGGCAAAAACCGATAATTAACGAAAACATCATCTTTCCGCCCGAGTTTGATAAATTTTAGCGAACCATTTTAAATTTTAGTAAAATTTTCCACAGTCTTGAACTTTTGGTTCTTTTGGTTCAAGACAAAAGAACAGTATGTGTTTTTCCAAAATCTTTACTGCATAAGCATTGATAATAATTCTTTTTCCTTGATGAAAAAGAATCGAAAAATCAAGGCTGTGCAAACTCCGGCTAAAATGTTAGAGTTGTTGAGTTTTGAGTGATTGAGTTGTTTAGTTCTTTTATTTTTGATTTTTATCTAATTCCACCACACATTTCTTAAATCCTCGAATAGTTTTGTAATATTGAAAATCGACTTCGGAGCATTTTGCGTTAAGAAAAAACCGCAGTGCAGCGTTAAAAAAGATTTGGTGTTCGAAGCGCTGCAAAAATTTGATTTTGAAGCCATAACTGTTAATCAGCGCAAGTTCAAATCTTTTAGCGAAACGCAGGTTTTTTTAGCAAAAATGATCCATGTCTTGAACTTTTGGTTCTTTTGGTTCAAGACAAAAGAACAAAGAAGTAATAAAGTTAGTATTCTTTTTCATTGACGAAAAAGAATCAAAAAATCAAGGCCATTTTTAGAGTAGTTGTTTGGTGAGTAGTTTTGTGATTGAGTTGTTCAGTTCTTTTATTTTTGATTTTTTACCGAATTCCACTACCTCAAATTGATTACGCTTTTCGATATGCTTTGGCGACGAATTTAGAAAAACGACCTTGGAAAATTTGCGTTAAAAAATTTGGAATGGTGAGCGTCAGAAAATTTATCCTGTTTGAGTGGCGGCGGAAACCGCTAATCAACGAAAACTTCATCATACCGCCCGAGTTTGATAAATTTTAGCGAACCATTTCAAATTTTAGCAAAATTTTCCACGGTCTTGAACTTTTGGTTCTTTTGTTTCAAGACAAAAGAACAGAAATTATTTTAGCACAATGATCCAGATCTTGAAACCGCTCTCTGGTTCGCCGATTCCAATAAAAAAAATAACCGACAGAGAGGCAACTGTGGTACTTTTGGTTCAAGCCAAAAGAACAGAATGTGTTGTACTACACAGCGCAAAGTCTTCAACTTTTCAGTTATAAGAATCACTTAACCAACTCCTCAAAAAGCCTTTCAAAAGTCTTATCTAAATCTTTAGTTTTACCGGGATGGGGTCTGGAGGTTTGAACAACCGCACTTCTCACCGCCGTTAACCAACGAAATCTTTCGGGAATATCTAACTGTGCAATCGGTCCACCTTCTTTGTCTCCATTCGCAATTTTCCTGAAGCTCTCGAGGTTATGATGAACATCTTCATAATCCAGTTTGCTGTGCATCAGTGCGAATTTGTCTCGGCAAATATGAAATTCAACCCGGATGAATTTTTCTTTTTTTGAAAACATGATGAGCCCGATATTGAAAAATTCTTCCCGTTCCACTTTTGGAACAAGGCGTATCACTGCGTATTCGTAAATCTTATCCTCTTGCATCTTTCGCTTCTTTTACAAATATTTCAGCATGTTCCAGTCGTGTTTTCATAAAGTTGAAATACACTTCACGTATTTGTTCCGGCGTTTCATCGACGTCATTCCATTGCAGCCAGTCAATCGGTATCAGGTTCACAATCTCACGGAAAACATCATCATTCAGTACGGATTTAGCAAATACATGTGCTTCATCCAGTTTCGATGCACGTGGCAGCAACACATGATCTTTAATATACTTGAATGGCGTTTTAGCAGCGGCATCAAAATTCTGCCAGTTATGGTGAAAGTAAAACGAAGCACCATTATCAATCACCCATAATTCTTTGTGCCACATCAAGAGATTGGTATTCTTATACGTGCGGTCGATATTGGTAATAAAGGCATCAAACCAGACAATCCGGGAAGCGAGTCCGTGATCGATTTTCACACTCGTATCGAATGCAATCGCACCGGAAAGATAATGGAGACCAAGATTTAGGCCTTCGGAAAATTTCAGTAAATCCTGAATTTCTTCGTCGCCTTCCGTTCGGCCAAAATCTACATCGAGATTGGCAAAAACAAGCTCCGGTATCTGTAGCCCGAGTACTTCGGCAATTTTCCCGCCCAACAGTTCGGATATCAGCATTTTAACGCCGTGCCCGCCTCCACGAAATTTCAGGACATATTTAAAATCGTCATCTGCTTCCGCCAGAGCAGGCAGACTGCCGCCTTCGCGCAGAGGAAGAATATAGCGCATCACCGTAACCGTACGCATAGACCTTAGATTCAACATTGTTCAAAAATACAATATTGAATTTAATGTAAATTACTAATTTTGGGAAAAGCACGAGATGAAAATGTATTTGTTGCTGATTGTATTACTGTTGATTGGCTGCAACAAACAACTGGCAGTAAGTCCGGAAAACCTGCACGGTAAATGGAAGCTGAAGATTTCTACCAGTCACGACGGATCATCACCACTGTACAGCAGTAATCAGGAAGAAATTACCATTGCTTTTGACAGAAATGGAAAGTTCTCCGAAACCGTTATTGATCAGCAATATTCGGGACGATTCACAATACGGGAAAGCAACCTGCGCTTAATGTATAAACCGGCAGACAGCGTCAGTCTGTTTGAAGCAGAAGTAACGAAAAACCGTCTACGCTTGATACC
This sequence comes from Bacteroidota bacterium, assembly GCA_023399675.1. Classification (GTDB taxonomy): domain Bacteria; phylum Bacteroidota; class Bacteroidia; order Flavobacteriales; family Weeksellaceae; genus JAEWOS01. The sequence continues at coordinate 5,846 of JAEWOM010000202.1, read as the reverse complement.
GCTGACTCCGGAAGGCGGCTTGGCTTGCGACGAAGGCTGTTCTTCAGTATATCATCGTACAGATTAACTGCGGCCTTTTCGCTTGCTGCTTTCATCCTTAAAAAGAATGTTGTATACGAGATATAAACCGAGGAAAATCGCGATCAGGAAAAATATGAACGGCAGAATTCCGTAACCCATTACCGTAAAACTGGAAGGGATCCGCATCAGTAAAGCTGCACCGATAATCATTGCAGCAATGATGAGTCCCGCAGTAATTCTGTTCGCTACTTTCTGGAAACCCTCTGTAAGGCTGTGACCGTCCAGCGCTTTTATTTTTACTTCGAACTCGTTGTTCGCGAGGTTTTCAGATATTTTATTGAGTCGTGCAGGCAGATTCTCGGCGAGTTTTTTATTGTCGAGCAGCAGCGCATACAGATTTTCGGGCTTCAGTTCCTGCGTGACTTTTCTGTTGAACATCCGGTCCATAAATTTGCGGATGGATTTCTGCAAATCATATTTAGGTGTGAGTACCGCCACAATCTGATCCATATTCAGCAGAATTTTTCCGAGAATATTGAGTTCCACAGGAAGTTTTATACCCTGTTCTGCAGCAATTTTGTTCATCTGCAGCAGAACGCGGCCAGTCTGCAAATCTTCCGCGTTGCTGGACGTGCTGTCCATCACCAGCCGGTTGATATTTTTTCTGAAAACGACGGCATTGTCAGCATCGGAAGATATTTCACTCATTTCCAGCAGTGCAGCCGTAATTTCGTCGCCGTCCTTCTTACTCATTCCAATTAGCAGTTTCATAATTTTATCCTGAAGCTGCGGACTGAATTTCGCCACCATTCCCAAATCTATCAGGGCGATTTCGTTTTTGGGTGTAAGATGAATATTTCCCGGATGCGGATCGGCGTGTGCAAATCCGTCCACGATAATTTGCTGTAAATAGGCTTCCACCAACTGATCGATCAGCGGCGTATAATCGTTTTCGGTTTTTGCAAAAGGTGTAACAGAAGTAATCTTTTTGCCTTCCATAAAATCCATGGTCAGCACTTTTGATGAAGAATAATCTGCTACAGGCGCGGGAATTCTGATCAGGTCAAACTTTTTAAGGTTTTCCCTCATCAGGTTCAGGTTTTGTGCTTCCTTTTTATAATCGAGCTCATTAAGCAGGATGAACTTCAGTTCGTCAATCAGATCATCCAGGGCATAACTTCTGGCGACTTTACTGTTTTTGACTGCGAGTTGCGACATTTCTTCCAAAACCTGCAGTTCTTCAATGAAGCGTTCGCGAATATCCGGTCTCTGAATTTTTACAGCTACCGGCCGCCCTGAAGGAAGCAGAGCGCGGTGAACCTGACCGATAGAAGCGCTGGCCATCGGCTGCGGATCAAAAAGCTCGAAGGCTTTACTGATTTTTACACCGATTTCCTTTTCAAAAATCTTTTCAACTTCATCGTACGCTATTTCGTCCACATCGTCCTGTAATTCAGCAAGTGCCTGCAGATACGGTTCGGGAAGCAAGTCCGGTCTTGTGGAAAGCAACTGTCCCAGTTTTACATAAGTTGGTCCCATTTTTTTCAGATCCTCCACCAATTCCTGAGGCTGTTGCTGATAACTGAGTTCCTCATCGGTCTCCAGTTCATTCATTGCTGAAGCCGATGCATTTTTTAAGAGATTGCTGTTGTAATATTTGAGGATAAAGGAGAAAAGTTTCGTGTAATTCCCGAGTTGATTTATTTGCATAGATAGCACTTTGAACAAATTTGCAGTAATTTTTAAACCAATAAAATATTCTGTAAGAATTATGTAATGAAAATTGTTAATTAAGAAAGATTCCGGACCTATCCGCAAACAGTAATAGAACTGACCAGAACGGAACTTATCCTATGTCAATGTACAGAAAATGAGTTCGTCCTACCTTTGTCCCAGAGATTGAACATTGCTGATGAAAGGCAGGTTAATCATTAAAAACAACATAAAATTATTTAAATGACAGATAAAAAAGTAGAACTGATCGCAGCTCCGGCAGCTCCGCATTTTGTAGGAGACGGCTTTCGTGTGCATAACTTTATCCCGCGTAATCACAGAATGAATATGCAGCGGATGGATCCTTGCCTCGTTCTCGATTATAACTCGAAATTCGATTTTGAACCTACTGATACACCGCGCGGCGTTGGCACGCATCCTCACCGTGGCTTTGAAACGGTAACCATTGCCTACCAGGGAAAAGTAGAACATCACGATTCTGCAGGAGGCGGCGGAATTATCGGACAAGGCGACGTGCAGTGGATGACCGCAGCTTCAGGTGTTCTGCACAGAGAATTTCATGAAACGGAATGGGCCAAACAGGGAGGAATTTTTCAAATGGTACAACTCTGGGTAAATCTTCCCGCAGAAAGCAAGATGAGCGATCCGAAATATCAGGCCATCAAAAATGCTGAAATGAAGAAGATCGATTTGGGCGACAACGGCTTTGTAGAAGTCATCGCAGGTGAATACAACGGCGAAAAGGGTCCGGCTGAAACTTTCACACCGATCAATCTGATGAATGCTAAATTGAAAAAAGGCGGAAAAGCGCGATTCAGCTTCCCGGAAAATTTCACCACGGGTGCACTGGTAATAGAAGGAAGTATCATCGTGAACAACACGGAATTTGCTGATACGGATCATTTTGTACTGTTTGAAAATTCGGGTAAAGATTTCAGTATTAAAGCTAAAGAAGATGCAATTGTTCTGATTCTCAGCGGTGAACCGCTCAATGAACCGATTTACGCGCACGGGCCTTTTGTGATGAACAGCAAGCAGGAAATTATCGAGGCATTTGACGATTTCAACAACGGGAAATTCGGGAAACTGGAAACTGCAGCGTCATAAAACAGATTAATAAACCGGTAATCGCGTGGTAATTGGTTCGCAACAGGGTTTTGATTTTGGAAAAATTCCCTTATCTTGAACTGTTGAATTATCAAGGCAGTCTGACAGGACTTCCACACAAAAAATAAAGTAAATGCAATCCAACGTAGGACTTATTATTGAAGAAAAAGCAGCCGACATCGGAAATTTTCTCGTCGGACGATTATTACCCTTCCGCGAAAAACGGCAGGTTGGCCCTTTCCTTTTTATCGATCACATGGGACCGACCTGTCTCACCGATTACAAAAATCTGGACGTACCGCCGCATCCGCATATCGGACTTTCCACATTGACTTATCTTCTTGAAGGATCCATCTTCCACCGTGACAGCATGGGCAATGCTATTGAAATAAAACCCGGTGAAGTGAACTGGATGACTGCAGGAAAAGGTGTGGTACATTCCGAAAGAACTCCGGAATATCTTCGCGACGACGAATCCAAATTTCTGCACGGTTTTCAAATCTGGATCGGGCTTCCGAAGGAACTTGAACAGAGTGAACCCACATTTCATCATATTTCAAAAGAGGATATTCCGGAATGGGATGAAAACGGCGTTCATTATAAACTGATTGCAGGAGAAATCATCGGCAAAAAATCGCCGGTTCCGGTGCACAGTCCACTGTATTTTCTGGAAATTACATCCGATGCTCCGCAAAAAGTGAATATTGGCGAACATCTTTTCGGAGAAGTTGCAATGTACGTGGTAAGCGGTACTGTGAAAATTGACAGTAAAGATTACGGATCGAAACAGCTGCTGATCGCGAAAAATACAACACTCTGTGAATTTGACACCAACGGCAAAACGCGCATTCTGCTTTTCGGTGGCGAACCATTCTCGGAAGAGCGTTTCATGTTCTGGAATTTTGTGAATTCAGATAAGAATATTCTGGAAGACGCCAAACGCAACTGGCACGACCAAAATTACGAGGCGTTCCCGAAAATCCCGGGTGACGACCAGAAATATGTGCCGCTTCCGAGAGCAATTTTGAAACCGAAAAAATAATTGAAATAAATGGGAGTAAGCGTAAAAGCCTCGCTGGGAACCGATAAATATTATACCGAAGTTACCGCAGGCGAAAATAAAATAATCACCGATGAACCGGTGGACAAAGGCGGACAGAACAAAGGTTTCAATCCGTTTGAAATCCTGGCGACTTCGCTGGCGAGCTGTACTGCAGCCACATTAAGGATGTACATCGACCGTAAAGGATGGAATGTCCCGAAAATTGATGTGGAAGTGGAACTGGAAAATTATCCGCAAACGCAGACTGCCGTCTTCACGCGGAATGTCTCTTACGAATATGCCGAGCTTACCGCGGAACAGCTCGAGAAGCTGCAAACGATCGCGGATAAATGTCCGGTTCACAAAATTTTTCACGGAAATATTGAAGTTAACACTAATTTTATAGAATCATGACAGAAGTAAAACATAACGAAAACGGCAAAAAATTTGAAGTTTTTCATGACGGAAAAAGTGCCGGAGAAATGACCTATACCTGGGCTGGCGATGACAAATTCATTATCGATCACACTGAAGTCGGTGAACAGTATGGCGGCTTGGGGCTGGGCAAAAAACTCGTTGAAGCAGGCGTACAGTTTGCGCGGGAAAAAAGCGTGAAAATCATTCCTTTATGCCCGTTTGCGAAAGCGGCTATTCAGAAAAACGCCAATTGGCACGACGTTTTATAGAACACATATCTTTAAAAACAACGCTGCGCTGAGAACAGCTCAGCGCGGCGTTTTCTTTTATTCAAAGTCTTATTACAGTTCGAGGTCATCATCTGCAACTGCAGTTCCATCGGCCATCAGAAACGCTTTCAGGAAAGGCGTGAGGTTTCCGTTCATCACGGCATCCACATCTGAAGTTTCGTAGCCGCTTCTCACGTCTTTCACCAGTTTGTAGGGATGCATCACGTAATTGCGGATCTGGCTTCCCCACTCTATTTTCATTTTATTGGCTTCAATTTCGTTTCGTGCTTTCATTCGTTCTTCCAACTCAATTTCGTAGAGTCTGGATTTCAAAAGCTGCATGGCTTTCTCCTTATTCTGCAGCTGGGAACGGCTTTCAGAGTTTTCGATGATAATTCCTGTAGGTGCGTGGCGCAGGCGGACAGCTGTTTCAACTTTATTTACGTTCTGACCACCGGCTCCGGATGACCTCATTGTTTCAAACGAAATATCTGCAGGATTAATGTTGATCTCAATGGTATCGTCCACCAAAGGATAGACGTACACAGAAACGAAACTCGTGTGTCTTTTCGCATTGCTGTCGAATGGTGAAATGCGGACTAGGCGATGCACTCCGTTTTCACCTTTCAAATAACCGAACGCATATTCGCCGTCGATTTCAAGTGTTACTGTTTTTACACCTGCCACATCGCCTTCCTGAAAGTTGAGTTCACGAAGTTTATAGCCGTTTTTTTCAGCCCACATGCTGTACATACGCATCAGCATTCCGGCCCAGTCGCAGCTTTCGGTTCCTCCCGCACCGGCGGTAATCTGTAGTACGGCTGAAAGTTCATCACCTTCACTGGATAGCATATTTTTGAATTCCAGATTTTCAATTTTCTCAATGAGCTGCGGAAACTGATCGTCGAGCTCTTTCTCGGAATCGGGATCTTCTTTCGCAAATTCCATCAGCACCTGCATATCCTCAAAAGACGTATGAATTTCTTCATAATCTTCCACCCATTTTTTCTTGGAACGAAGCTGTTTCAGAAAAGCCTCTGCTTCTTTGGCATTATCCCAGAATTCCGGGGCAGCTGTTTTCTCATCATCATTCGAAATTTCAATTTTCTTTCTTTCGATCTGAAGAAAACGGTGTAAATCTTCAATTCGGGACTGCACATCTTTCAGCTGTTCATTCGTAATCATGCCGCAAATTTACGCAAAAAGTGGCGTTTCAGGAATCATCACGAACCTGCTCCAACAGTGCCTCTTCATAC
>JAEWOM010000191.1 GCA_023399675.1 Bacteroidota bacterium | reverse complement strand
TCGTTTTTTCTTCTGTGATTCTCTGCCTGTCAAGCAGTCTCGATTCAATATTCCGGTTGCGCAGGTCCATCAGGTTTGAATCATCAAGCAAATAATCGAGCGCATTTCTCAGAAACTGCTCGTTACCGTATTGCTGTCTCGTCAACAGATCAGCTCCCAAAGGTAAAGGCTGGCCTTTTTGCATCTGATTCCGTCCAACATCACCATCGGAGATAATGATCATTTTATTTTCCGGACTTTGCGTCTTAAATCCGGGATAGTTGTTTCGTTCTGACCTGGCAGCGTATGCTGAGTTGAATTTGCCGCTTAATGAAACCGCAAAAATTTTTGGTGTTGTAGGCTTCTCGAATTCAGATAAGCTGTCTGTTTTTACAATTTCTGATAATCCTACAAAATTCGGAACCGATTTTACAGCAGTTCTTCCGGAGCTTTCAAAAAGCACCTCGGTTTTTATGCCCGGTCGACCCAGGGTATCCATAGACGTTGGAAATTCGAACTTAACCGGATTGATATTACGGGTTACCGTACTTTCTTTTTCTGATATACCCAATGGAAAATATGGCCACAGAAAGTTGCTGTACTGTGGATTTCCTGCAACTTCACCGGTAACAATTCTGATCAGTGCCGATTTCTGCATGTCTTTAACCAAACCGGCGTTAATTCTCACACCATAATTGAAGAAAAAATCGGTCATATTGATATCAATCGGATAGGCCATAATTCTCTGTGAACGGTATAAAGTATCCATTTCGGCGTTAACGGCATCAATCATCCACAGCGTTTTTCCGCCGTTCATGATGTACTGGTCCAGTACTACTTTTTCACGGTCGGTAAACGGTTTTCTTGGCTTGGCGATTACCAGCGCATCCATTTTTCGAAGCGTTGGAATATCTTCAGTGGTCAGCTCATTTCCGTTAGCCGGAACAACCGGTCCTGCATTGTAATTTTCGAGCGCCATATGCATAAAACCCTGGAATTCGTCGGGGCTCAGTTCATCCTGATTGATTACGATACCGATGTTTTTCCTGGTTTCACTTGTAATACGCTTGATATTAGAGACCAGATTGTATTCCAGATTTTCAATCGATTTTCTAAGCTGTGTTTCGCCGTCGATTTCACTTTGCTGTACAATCAGCGGTAAACTGACTCCTTTTCCGTCGTATTTAATGGCAGCATAAGGAAACATGAGGATCTGATTTACCTTTCCGTCTTTTATATCCGGAAGTACAGACGGTTCCATCCCCATCGCCATCAAAGTATCCTGCGACAATTTGGTTTTGATCGGATCGATAAACTTAAAATCAACACGGGAATTTATCTTGCGGAATTCCTGCAGCATAAACCTCGTTTCATTCTGAAGCTGTTTGAAACTTGCCGGGAAGTCACCATCCAGATAAACTTCCACCATGAGCGGTTTTTCAACAGATTCAAGAACCTTTAAGGAATTATCTGAAAGGGTATATCGTTTTTCAGCGGTTAAATCTGCACGGTAAGAAAAGATGCCCAATGCGCCCAGCAATAAAATGGCTGCTGCAACAATAAATATAATCTGATTTCTGCTCATTTTGAAAATACTGAAATTTTTAGACTTTGCGCTTTACAAAATATGCGGCGAGGTAAAGGCAAACCGCAATCACCAGTCCGAAATACATCACATCGCTGGTGTCAATCAGTCCACGGGTAAATGCGATAAAATGCTGATAAAATCCGAGTGAAGAAAGGAAATAATCGGCACCGCCAAGAAGCTTATAGCTCGCCAGCTGCTCAATTCCAAAAAAAAGAATAAAACTGATGAATACGCCCAGCAGATATGCCATAATCTGATTTGATGACAGTGATGATGCAAGAATTCCCACAGCTGCGAAGGCTGCAATCAGAATTACCAGGCCGATATAACTTCCGAAGGTTGCACCCAGATCGATATTACCGGCAGGAACACCCAGCACATACACCGTATAAAGATATACGAGCGAAGGAAGAATGCAGAGGATTCCGACCAGCCATACAGACAGGAATTTACCCAAAACGATATCCGAAATTTTCAAAGGCTGCGAAAAAAGCCAGGAAAGCGTACCCGTTTGCTGTTCTTCTGCAAAAGATTTCATCGCAAGCGCAGGCATCACAAACATGAGAAGCCACGGAGTTAATGCAAAATAACTTTGCAGCGTAGCGCTGCCGATTTCGAAAATATTGGAACTGTTCTCGAAGAAAAACAGAAACAGCGTTCCGATAATTGAGAAGCCTGCAATGATTACCCATGCACTCCAGTTTCCGAAGTAGCTCCAAAGTTCTTTTCTAAAAATTGCAATCATATTTATTCAGTCGAAATCTTCTCCACATACAGAGAATTTCTATTTTTTGTTTCTATTAACTAGTTTTACAATGAGCATAATGCTGATAACTAAAACGATAAACCCGGCAAGCAACTGCCACCAGAATTCCAGAACGGTTGATTTCAAAATAACCGTAAAGACGATCAGAAAAAGCAGAAAAGTCGCAATTTCATTTGCCTGTCTCAGTTTGATATTTGCAATTTGCAAAATTCCTCCGCTAAGGTTACGGATCTGTCCCACTTTCTTCCAGCACCAGTAGTGGTAAGCTGCCAGACCCAGCAAAAAAGTCAGTTTCAGATGAAACCAGGGCGTTTGCAGTAATGTCGGGTTTCCAGCAATTAACGCAATTCCGCTCAGCAGCATAATTACTGCGGCAGGTACGGTGATGATGTTCCATAAACGGCGGGCCATAAAAACATACTGTTCCCGCAGGATGGATTTCTTTGCCTCTTGAAAACTGTCGGTATCTTTATAATACACAAAAATCCTTACGAGGTAAAAAATTCCCGCAAAGTAGCTGACCATAAAAATAATGTGAACCGCTTTTAAGATGGTATAAAGCATC
>JAEWOM010000178.1 GCA_023399675.1 Bacteroidota bacterium | reverse complement strand
CCATATTCCATCCCAAGAATCGAAATTTTTATAGATGGTGGCAGGATACCAAACAGGATGATGAACAGTGCCTGGAGTCTGAAATCTTTCAGAAGAAGTTTCGCAAGCCATACGATTCCGACAGTAAACAGCACCGAATTGAAGGTAAGCAGTGGATAAATGAAACTGATTTTGCCGAATATCAGATTGAAAAATGCTGAAACAAATACGTACAGATGGGTTGTTGATGCAGAAATTCTGGTGTCACCATTGAAGCCGATGGTTCCGTAATCAACGAGGTTTTGGGCAATACGCCAGGTGATAAAAGCATCCTCCTGAATGTGGTGTGTGAACAGGAACAGCAGCTTGAACAGCACCACTGCAATTGCTGCGTACCATGGATAATTTTTGTTTTGTTCCTGATTCATCTGGACTTCGTTAAAAGTGTCAGGCCGAACTGTCCGGCTATTTTTTATACACTACAGGCAGAATCTCATTTTCCATGAGACCGTACTTTATGATTTCTTCCTGCGGAAACTGTTTTGAATAAAAGAGCGGTTCCGTTTCAAATCCGGCTTTCCGGAGTCTTTCAAAATAATCCATTCCATACCAGCGAACATGATCGTACTGCCCGAAATACTTCTGTCTTTCCTGAGGTGAAGTAATCGAAAAATCTTCGTAGGTTTTCTCCAGCGAATTTTTCAGCGGTACCTGAAAGATTCCCCACCCTCCTTTTTTCATTACGCGGTGCAGTTCCTTCATGGCTTTGGCGTCATCAACAATATGTTCCAGGACATGATTACAGAAAACCACATCGAACGATTCATCTTCAAAAGGCAGGTTCAATATATCTGCTTTAACATCCACAATCGGCGAGTAAAGATCTGCAGTAGTATACTCGAGATTTTTCATTTTCCGGAAACGGCGCAGAAATTCCTGTTCCGGAGCCATATGAAGTACTTTGAGCGGTTGTGTGAAAAACTGGGTTTCGTTCTGCAAAAACAACCACATCTGGCGGTGCCGTTCCAAACTCAGCGTTCCCGGAGACAGCGCGTTCGGACGCTGCTTTCCGTATCCGTACGGCAAAAATTTGCGATAGCTTCGTCCGTCAATCGGATCGATGTGTTTACTGCCCCTGTAAAACCGGTAAATAAGCGGTCTGGTCCAGATGCTCATTTGTATCAGCAAAGGACGCGGAAAAATATTCAGAACTGTTTTTATCAGCCCCATTTAGAAATCTAAAGTAAATGGTTTTTCTTCGTCACTTTTTATACCAAGCGCTTCATAAACATAATCAAAAGTAGACAGCAGCACCGGTTTTCCGTTGATAATACATACGTTGTGCTCAAAGTGGGCAGAAGGTGAATTGTCCCTGGAAGTTACCGTCCAGCCGTCTTTATGGAAAACCACTTCGTGAGTACCCAGGTTAATCATGGGTTCAATAGCGAGTGCAATTCCGTCTTTCAGAACTTTTCCGCTGCCTTTTCTGCCATAATTCGGAACCTGCGGATCTTCGTGCATTTTCCGGCCAAGACCGTGACCCACGAGTTCGCGGACAACGCCGTAACCGTGTTTTTCGCAGTGCGATTGAATCGCATTGGAAATATCTCCTACTCTTTTTCCGCGCACGCACTGTTCAATGCCTTTATACAGTGATTCCTTCGTTACTTCCAGCAGTTTTTTGGTTTCGGTTGCAACCTCTCCTACATCAAAAGAGTAAGCGTGATCGCCGTAGAAACCGTTCATGTAGACGCCACAATCCACAGAAAGAATATCGCCTTCCTGCAAAGGATTATCGTTTGGAATTCCATGAACAACTTCGGCATTGGGAGAAATACACAGATTTTTCGGAAAACCGTACATTCCCAGAAACGCCGGTTCGCCGCCATTATCCCGTATAAATTCTGCGGCTATTTTATCGATGTGATTGGTGGTTACACCAGGTTTTATTTCTTTGGCAACAAGTCCCAGCGTTTTTGAAACGAGCTGTGCGCTCTGCTTCATCAAACGCAGTTCTTCAATTGTTTTTAGCTGAATCATGTAATGTAAATTCGGAGAGAAATTTTTCAGTTCTGTATTTTACCAGAAAAGTCCTTTCTTTTTATCTTTTTTCATTTTGGAATAGGCAAGCACCTCCTTCCCTTCTACACGGAACTCAATTCGTTCGTTTATGATGTTGTAAATTTCGCCCCATCCCGGAAAACCGCCGAGGTTTCGGTCATCAATAAACAGGTCTGCATCGATTTTTCTGGACTGTGTGGCACTGTCGAAAATTTCCCCTTCAAAACTGGAGTTTACCGCATAAAATTCAATACCGTTTTTTCGGCAGAATTCTACAGCTTCGTCCAGATATTTTCCATGTCTGTACGTCCACAAAATCAGGCGGTAACCTTCACCCTGTAATTTATTCAGGGTTTCAAAAGCAAAAGTTTTGGGTTTGCCGATGCCCGGATAAGCGTCATCAACAACGGTACCGTCGAAATCTATTGCGAGTTTTTTATTACTTCTCATTTTGGCTGAATTTATGAGGGGTTTCAATCGGCAAAGATAATAAAAAATAGGGTGCAGCTTTCAGCACCCTATTCCTATCAATTATCTAAAATATCAAAAAAATTAAGTTCTGATCCATTTAAACTGATACTCGAGATCAGGTGTCGGAATTCTGTCGGTAACACGCTGTAAACGGTTCGGCAGTTTCATCAGGTATTCCTGTGCTTTCTGTGCCTGTTCGTTCAGCCCGGAAATATGCTCAATTTTCCAGTCATCGAGTAATTCTTTGAGAATATCGATGTAGTCCTGAGCGGTGTACACCATACATCTTTGTGCTGCATCTGAAAAATGTGACCAAAGTTCACCGGCTTTCTGTCCGCTCTCCCTCATTAAATGCGCCGGCATCACAATTTTCTTTCTCATCATATCTTCAAAGGCAAGCATCATTTCGGATGCATCGATTTCAAAAATACGTTCTACGAAATGTTTGTATGCTTTAGCGTGTCTTGCTTCATCTGCTGCGATAACTGCACACATTTTAGCCAGTTTTTTATTACCGGTCTGCTTCGCAAAGGTTCCTACCCTGCGGTGCGAAATATTGGTCGCTGTTTCCTGAAAACTCGTGTACACAAAATTCCGGTAAGGGTCTGTGCTGGTCTGTACATCTGCGCCGTCCATAATGAGATATTGTGTAGTGATTTCCACTTCACGCATATTCACTCTGCCGCACAGATAAAGATATTTATTAAGCAAATCGCCATGTCTGTTCTCTTCTGCGGTCCAGCTGCGTACCCATTTTGTCCAGCCGTCATTTTTTTCCTGGTCAATTCCTTCGATACCCATAATCCAGCTTTCGTACGTAGGCAGGGCTTCTTCTGTAATACAGTCGCCAATCAGCGTTACGAAAACGTCATAATCCATTTCCTTTGCGAAAGTCTGCAGTTCCTCCAAGTCGAATTTGAATTCATCACCTGCAGGATCCGGCAGGAAATCGGACGGTTGCCAGATTTTTTCCACCGGCGTCAGGTATTTTTCGATAAAGGTTTCTACTTCGTGGGAAAGGTTGTGCATCACTTCCCTACGGACCATTTTATTATACATCAAGTTACTTTTGAATTAACAAATATACGTTCTTGAGACTTATTTTCAGCATAATTTATGTTATAATTTTCTTAAAACCTGCCGATTTTGCAACAGTTTATCATTATAAACTGCTTACGTTACGATTATCTCTCCGTTCATCACTTCCGGAATCGGAATGTTCATTACATGAAGAATGGAAGGTGCAATATCCCCCAGTTTACCGGGTGCCAGATTCCAGCGTTTTTCACGGTCCATCACAATTAAAGGTACCAGATTGGTTGAATGCTGCGTGTTTGGCGAACCGTCTGCATTCATCATGACATCGCTGTTTCCGTGATCTGCAAGAATAAAAACCGTGTAACCATGGTCATAGGCTGCCGTGGCAACCCGGCCGATGCAGTAATCTACCGTTTCCGCTGCTGCTACTGCTGCTTCAAAAATTCCGGTATGACCAACCATGTCAGTGTTGGCAAAGTTCAGGCAGATGAAATCAGCTGTTTCACCCTGGATTTCAGGAAGAATACTTTCAGTAATTTCGTGTGCCGACATTTGGGGTTTCAGGTCGTAGGTCGGTACATCCTTCGGACTTGGACAGAGTATTCGTTTTTCACCGATGAATTCCGCTTCTCGCCCACCCGAGAAAAAGAATGTCACATGCGGATATTTTTCAGTTTCTGCAACGCGAATCTGTGTTTTACCGTTTATTTCCAGAATTTCACCGAGCGTGCCTGTCATCGTTTCTTCATCGAAAACCACTTTCACATTCTTGAAATCTTTATCATAGTTGGTCATGGTAACGTAATAAAGATCGAGTCTGTGCATTCCGAGATCAGGAAAATCTTTCTGCGAAAGCACTTCGGTAATTTCTCTACCGCGGTCGGTTCTGAAATTAAAACAAAACACAACATCGCCTTCTTTGATCGTTGCTACAGGCTGATCGTGCTCATCTACGACAATAATCGGAGTCAGGAATTCATCTGTTATTTCCCGGTGATAGGCATTCTGAATACTTTGCAGGATATCTGTAGTATGTTCCCCGACTGCATTAACCATGGCATCGTAAGCCAATTTTACACGTTCCCACCTTCTGTCGCGGTCCATCGCGTAGTAACGGCCTGTAACGGAAGCGAGTTTACCTCCGGATATTTGCATGTGTTCCTGCAGTTCCCGGATGAAGCCCAAACCCGAATGCGGATCGCAGTCGCGGCCATCAGTAAACGCATGGACAAATGTGCGGTCTGCAACCTGATTTTCATGAGCTGCCGTAAGCAAACCTCTCAAATGGTTAATGTGCGAGTGAACACCGCCATCAGATGCGAGGCCGATGAAATGGATGTTTTTGTTATTGTTTTTGGCGTACTGAAAAGCGTCAGTGATCTTATTTTCTTTTCCCAGCGTCGCATTTTCCACCGCCAAATTCAATTTTACGAGGTTCTGGTAGACTACTCTACCTGCGCCGAGATTCATGTGGCCCACTTCCGAATTACCCATCTGTCCGAAAGGCAAACCTACGGCAAGGCCACTGGCTTCCAGCGTGGTATGAGGAAAATTTTCGTAACAGGAATCCATGAACGGAGTCTGCGCCTGATCTATTGCAGAAACTTTCGGGTCAGTACCCAAGCCCCAACCGTCGAGGATGGCGAGCAAAACTTTTTTTGACATTGAATGATGCTTTTTTACAAAATTACTGATAATTAAAAGTAAAAAAAGCGATTCTAAGAAAATTCAGTTTTTCGGGAACGAATAGAAGCGGTTTTTTGCTTAATGGATCTTAACTGCTAAATTTTTGATTTCCTGAATCAATTGTTTTAGTGAGTGATAACACATGATTACCGTACGGAACTTCGAACAGGAGGATCGATGGAATAAATTCTGTCCCGGTGTACGGAACGTACTCCTTTTACTTTTTTGAAATAGGTGATCGCACTTTCAACGGATTGCTGCTCAGGAATCCTGACTGCAATTCCTTTCAGCGTTTTGTATTCATAAACTAAAACGGCACCGATTTCTTTTACTGCACCCAAAAGAAATCTGTCGCCCACTTCTTCATCATAATAGATGATCAGTGTTCGAGTGGTCAATGTTTTGTCCTTCTGAACCGGTATAATGCGTACTGTATCAGAAATTTTTGTCAGCGATTTTTGTGGAGCAGGTTCCGCGTTTGGCGCGCGTCTTACACTGCAGGATATTGTGATAAACGCTGCAAAAAAGAATTGAAATAAGGTTAAGGTGGATGATTTGTGCATGATGGAAAGGTTTTTCAGCGGCAGCGCAGCTGCCGCCGAAAAATCATCCAAAACTGCGCCGTAAAAAATTTAGACCTTCAGACTGGCCATATCGATAACAAAACGGTACTTCACATCGCTGCGAAGCATGCGCTCGTAAGCTTCGTTAATATCCTGCATCCTGATCAGTTCAATATCGGCAACAATATTATGTTGACCGCAGAAATCCAATAATTCCTGTGTTTCTTTAATTCCTCCAATAACTGAACCTGCTATAGACCGTCTACCACCAATCATGGGTGGAGTGGCTAGAATTCCTTCCATCGCACCGATGTATCCTACAATTACCAAAGTACCATCTACCGCGAGGGTACGCATGTACGGATTCAGGTCGTGATCATACGGAACCGTGTCGATAATCAGATCAAATTTTCCTTTTACCGTTTTCATCTGTCCTTCATCAGTGGACAGAATGACTTCATCACAACCGAGATCGAGGGCATCTTGTATTTTCTGCGGTGAGCGGGAGAACAGAGATACGTGTGCGCCCAATCCTTTTGCCAGTTTCACGGCCATATGTCCGAGACCTCCCAAGCCAATTACGGCAACTTTTGAATTTGGACCTGCTTTCCAGTGAACCAAAGGAGACCAGGTGGTAACTCCGGCGCAAAGGACGGGTGCCACTGCTGCGAGATCCAGATTGTCGGGAACTTTTAACACATAATTTTCATCGACCACTACCCTCTCCGAATAACCGCCGAAGGTATGTCCTCCTAAATTTTCGTCGCGACCGTTATACGTTCCGACCATGCCGTTCAGACAGTACTGCTCCAGGTCCTGTACGCAACTGGAACACGATCTGCAGCTGTCGACCAAACAACCAACCGCAACTTTGTCGCCGATTTTTACTTTCGTTACTGCGCTTCCGACGTTCCTGGCTATTCCGACGATTTCATGTCCCGGAACTGCCGGATATTTGGTTCCGCCCCAGTCATTTCTTGCCGTATGAAGATCGCTGTGACAAACGCCGCAATAAAGGATGTCTATTTCGACATCATTGGGAAGAATTTCACGTCTTTGAATTGTCATTTGCTGCAGATCTGCAGTCGGCGCTTCTGTTCCGAAGGCTTTCACCTGAAAAGTGTTGATCATGTCTTCTGCTGTTGTTGATTTAGTTAATAATTCGTTCTACATTTATCTTTCTGAGAGAATTTTCTCGAATGCCATCCGTGCTGATCCCCGAAAGAAGACTTCTCCGCAGTAAATATACCCCAGTTTTTCGAAAATTCTCAACATCGCCGGATTATCAAAATTGGTATCTACCTTGATGCTGTTGATGCCATTCGCCAAAGCAAAACTTTCAATGTTTTTCATTATTTCCGTTGCATAGCCTTTTCCGGCAAATTCATCTGAAACTGCAACGCGATGCACGACAAAAAAATCTCCGTCAGAAAACCATTGACCTTCAATGTTTTCATATGCAGGTTCGTCGTTTAGAATTACAGCAGCGTATGAAGCAATTTTATTCTTTTCAGTGAGAACAAATCCTGCGTCTCTTTCGATGTCGCTTTTCACACTGTTCAAATTGGGATATCCATCCTGCCACTGCTGCGATCCGTCAAGTTTTCTTCTTTCGATGGACTGCTGAAGAATTTTCCAGATTTCATCTGCTTCTTCGGGATTGGCTTTACGGAAATCAACCTGCATATTTCGATAATTGGTTTAACATTACTTGATTTTAAATAAGATGGACAATCCACTTCAAATTTACGCCGTTTTATCATTTAAATTTACTCATAACAGCAACAAACAAGACAGTCAATCATCCTGTCTGATTTTCTTTTAATTCTCCTTTCTCAGGTATTGGCGATGAATCCGCACCTCCGGCTTCGTGTCGAATGTATAGATGAAAAGCAGAAAGAAGAATTCAAGAGGTTTCATCAGCAGATATACAATATTACTTCTGCATTTGGTAGTGATTTTTTTTGACAGATTATAGCCGTACCGGTCATAATTTTTCCGAACAAAAACATGAATTCGCGGAAAATTCTGTTCAATAATTTCCTCAAAAGCATTGGCTATCTGCAGTTGACGGTTCACGATAATTTTCCTGCCTCCGCGGACACCAATGTATTTCGGTTTTACTGTTTTCGGAGAGCCATGCGCGGCAACCGTGCAGAGATAATGACCCTGATGATCCAGGGGCGGCGGAGGAACATGCTGTGAGAATGTCCAGAGATAGGTTTCCGTAAATACTTCAATCACCGAATCATATTGCTGTCCGAAAAGAATCAAAATGAATGTAGAGAAAATAATAAACGGGAATAGCATTATCACCAGTCCGATTGGCAGTCTGTCTTTTGTCGACAGAAAACTGTTCAGCTTATCCAGCAATGGATTTTGATAAGTTCTTGCCATTGAAATTTCTGTTTCGGCTTTTACAATCTTATAAATTGAACGTATTCCGAAATAAACCATCATCAGCGGAAACCAAATCAGACCAAGTGTTCCGTCATTGCCCCTATAGATATCCCAATCTTCCGTTTGATGAAATAAAACATGAATGGCTAAAGCTAAAAACAACGCAGTTCCGGCAGTTAATACAGCGAGTGCCAGACTCCTGAGCACCGGTGAAAGCCGTTCGAGTTTTCTTCCGGTAAGAAAAACAGCGATCAGAAAAAGCAAAGCATACCACAGGAAGGTCGGTAAATGATCAAAGCCGAAAGGCGAATAGCAACTTTCCACCGAATCGATGGCTGTACCAAAATCACCTCCGTGAAAACTGAGAAAAACCAGGAAAGCCAGAAAGGAAAGTACAGTTAGCCCAAAAGTTATAATTTCTGCAAGGGTATTTTTACCGTCTATGAAACGTTTTCGGGCAATCAGAAAAAAACCGACGATTATTGCCAGTATGCCAATGGTTACTAGTGCCATATTCTTCTAGAGAATTTTTACTTTTAATTTCAAATCGCTGATTTTTATCTTCTGTTGTTTAGTGAAAATATAAGTTCCGTCGGTGAGAATCTCTTTGCCTATCACTTTTATTTTCTCAGAGTAAGAATCCGCAAATACTCTTTCAGACAAATCAGCGAGTTCCTTACCGTTAATTTTTTTAATACTGTGACCGCCGACATTACTTAAATCAAGAATCATTTTACCGTCGGTTATAAAATATGAATGCTCAATTTCACGTAAATTTCTCAAATCCCAACCTTCGGTATAAAGTTCTACTTCACCATAATAGGCTGTATTTTTGTAAACCGTGATTTCTCCGTTTCCGAATTGTTTAAACTGCGATGGATCCAGTGTTTCCAATGCTTTGGTTTTATTATTATAAGTAGTGAGTTTTGAAATTTTCACAGGTGCTATTTCACTGTCTTCCGGATAAAAAATATAATTTTCACCGTTCACCATGGCAATAAAACTTGTAGGTGGATTTTGGTAGAAGGATTCTCTTTGAAAAGTGACAAGCTCCACTTCTGAAGGATTTTTTTCTGATTGTATGTACTTTGAATTCGCACTATACCATTTCTGAATATTTATGGGGGTTTTAAAATACTTGCTGAAATCAATTGCAGAATTACTGCTGAAATCATCGTAACCTGAACTTGAAAAATAGGAATTCTCGCCATCAGTCAACAGATAATTAGCGATTTCGATTGGACCAATTTCAATCATTTTATCTGGATTGATTTTAAGCCTCTCAATCCGTTCAGCACGGGTAAGCGCGAAAACAGCACCATCATAAACGAAATATTGTCTGTTAATTTTAGCTACGATATTTTTGCCATTTGAAGGCATAATCATTTCAGATTTTTCAATGTATTTCCCATCCAAACCGTCGTGACCGCCGAAGAAATACAGTCCGTTTTTATCGTAAAAATACTGTCCGGAAATGTGTTTTAAAGTGGGAAGATCCAAATTTTTCAAATCTAGTTCCACCAATTCAAACGCATAAGGTTTCAGAAAGAAAAGCTTTCCGGAAGGCTTTTGAAAAACAAAATCAGTTACTTCTTTCATCCCGGAAATATCAATCCTTTTGAACAAATCGTTGAGACCCGTGTTGTAATGGAAAATCGATTTTCCGTCGGATAAATACGCATCATTAAAATCCTTTACAATTCTGAGTGCAGAAATATCCATTTCTTTAGGCAGATATTCCTTAAAATAGACTTCATTGTCAATGATTACCAGTACAGTAGAATCATAATTGATTATTGAGTCTTTCACAAACCGAAAGCCGTCCCAATTTACACCGCCTACCATTTCCATCCTTTCAATAAGTATTTGAGACGGTGTAATTCTGAAATCACCCAATTGAATCGATGAGTTTTTCTTCTCACTTTGTGTCTTTCCGCTGCAACTGATCAACAAAAACAGCAACAAGGTAATTTCATAAATTTCCAATTTTGACTCAACTACGCAAATTCTTCTGTCCAATTCATCCCATTACCTGGAAAATTTGTTTTAGAAGATAAATGACTTTAATTGCTGTCTGCTTTCAGTTTTAAAATTAAAAATTTAAACCCCAAGTAAAATGTTTTTGATGCTACGCCGGTGAAATTCGTTGGGAATTGAAATAAAAATCTGAATCAATGATTTTTTTTCATGGTATATTTATACAAAGTAAAAGTATGGTAAGAATGCGAAAATTTGTTCCGGGATTATTCATGCTCATGATGATCATTTTCAGTGGATTGGCTGCATCGCAGGAAAATATACCGAAGATCAAGCATGTTTTTGAGGGGAATGGCGGCGGAATTGTGATAATGGACAATCAACGGTTTTTGCTTTTCGGTTACGCGACCCTGGTTTTTGGAAGCTATTCCGGGACGGATTCTCACCTGCAGTTTAAGCCCGATAAATTTCCGGCATTTACGGCTTTTGGCAGATCCGAGCCTTCTTTACAGGACAAAGTTCGTTTCCGTTTCGTTAATTTTGATGAAGATGATAATTATTTTCAGTTAGGAAATGGTGAAACTGTTCCTGTGCTGAATGAAGATAAAAATTGTGTAAACTCTTATCTGTTCAAAGAATTCCCTAAAAGGAAAAATGATACGAATTTTACGCTGATGAATGATCAGGAGTTTGAACCTTATGAAGACGGAATCAACATGCAGCAATTCATGCTTGAAGGAAACAACGATTTTATCGTGATTCACAATCCTATGAAGAGATACTACCGCGATTTTGAAGCAGCAATCACCAAAGGGAAAGATGGATTAATAATTCACACCTCTGCATATGACGACTTTGCAGAATCAGAGAGGCATTCCAAATATTCCGGCTATGATTCTTTTATGAAGTTTGCAGAAATGGACCAGCTCGAGAAAAGAAGCGAACTGTATGTAAACGAAGACGAAAAATTGGTGGAAAATTATATTGACGGAGCGCCGGATATTTATTTAGAAACGACAGAATTCATCAACCTTAAAAATTACAAATCCGACCAAACTAAAAACGTATTGATTTTCAACGGAAATCCTGATGAACTCACAAATAAATACGACCGAGAGTTGCGTCATTACAAAGAAATTCTTCCCGCTAAAAGTGTCATACAGCAAATTCCTGCAGCAAGCAAATTGAAAAAACCATTGTTTTTCAGCGTTTGTAATGATGAAAAATGTTACGAATACCTCACCAAAAGCCAACTGGAAGAAGGAAATCTGCGAGGTGATGATGAGGAAAGAAAGCAGCAAATGGTTCCTCCACCGCCACTGCTACCACCACAAGGCAAAGAGGAGTAAGGAAATGGCAAATAAAAAATGAAACCATTCATTTTTTGTACGATTAGATAAAACTCCAACAATTCTATAAAAATACTAAAACAATACTTAGCAGGACTAAATATGATGGAAATTGTATCATTTGAAAACTACAGGAAAATTTTGTTAATAATTACATTTACTTTCATATTCATGGCAATGAGTTTTGCTGGAATTTACGTTTTAAGAGAATTCTTAATTGATGAAAAATTGGAGTATTTTCTATTGTTTTCTATTGAACTCATTTTTGCAGGATTAGTCTTATTTTTTTTAATTAAAGTTTTAAAAAATTTTAATGAAATCAATTATCTCAAAATACACGATACGCAGTTTGAATACTTAAGAATTCCAAATCAGACATTTGCCTCGAGAAGTGCAATCTGGGATAGAATAATGGCTATATATTTCACACCTGAATATAATACGAAAATGTTCTATAATGTTATAAATATCAAAGTTAATCCTTACAATCAGATTGAAATGCTAATTGATGATGGCACAATTTGGGTTTTACCGTTACACCTAACCGAAAGTAAAACTAAAGAAGCACTGTGGAAATTAAATTCGAAACTTGATAGCTACAGGAAAAAAAAGCGCTAAAATGTTATTGCCATATGATGATCTGAAGTGTTACCAAATCACACCTGGGATAGATTATTTACACTTGAACATTTACGCCAAAAATCTCCGGCTTCGGCAGCCACTGTACGATTTATTACATTATAAATCAGATATTTAACATGCATCCAAATTTGTTTCATCTTCCTAGGCAGAAAAAGGTGTAAAACCTGTATCACCCGGGCGGGTTTCCCATTTTTCTGCATTCGTGGGTTAATCGATAAATACAAGTGAAGAAAACAGTTCTTTAATGGTTGCTATTGTTTTTGAAGTATGTTCTCCAAGCATAAAACAAAAACCAAATGAAAGAAAATGCTGACAGACCATAGAAATCATATTTTAAGTCGATCGGGTCAAAATTTCCATGAATTCTTCGTTTCACCAGGTGGTTGGAAGCTTCCTGTGCAATTTCTATTAAAGCCCCGAAGAAGAACAAACCTGCAAACACGAACAGATGAGTTTTAATGTTCTTTATCTCAAAACAGCAGATTCAGAAATGCAGCGGCTGCAAAGAAGAACAGCGCATGTAGTTCTAAATCAATTTTCCTGATCGGAACCGGTAGTTTTATGAGAAAACCAATGACAGCTGCTACAAAAAGGAAGATGGAAACCGTGATTTTAAGCTGAAATTTGTTCATTGATCTTAGTGATAATTGCCCAGTAAATATGCTGTTGTTGTTGTAAGCTCCCCATTTTCAGTACACTTCAAAAGTAGAATTATTTCTTGATTTTTTACTGCTGTTTCAGCCGCCTAAACCATCGGACAAAGTTATACTCATAAATCTGTAATAATTTTGTCACTATGAACGCAAAAAGAACATTCACAAAAGAGCAGAAGCTGTCCATC
>JAEWOM010000163.1 GCA_023399675.1 Bacteroidota bacterium | reverse complement strand
AGTTTGGCCACCGTAAAAAGGATGTCGCCACCGTCAACTGTTTTGGTCACAGCGATGGTGGAAAGCAAGACCATCAAAAGAATGACGACGATATCTTCCACAACGAGGACGCCGAAAACTGTCCTTGCAAAATTCTTGGTTTTTACACCCAGTTCATCAAATGCCCGGATAATGATCGTGGTACTGGAACTGGCGAGCATTCCGCCGAGAAACATAGAGTCCATGGTACTCCAGCCTAACAGTTTTCCGGTGAAATATCCGGCAAGAGTAATGAAAATGATTTCGACAAATGCTGTAATCGAGGCGGAGCCACCAACATTCATGAGTTTCTTAAAACTAAACTCGAGACCAAGTGTGAAGAGGAGAAAAATAACACCGATTTCAGCAAGTGTTTCCACATTTTGCAAATCGAGCACAGAAGGAAACAGTTTGAAATTCTGACCGACGAAAAATCCCGCGATGATATACCCCAAGACGAGTGGCTGCTTAATTCTTCTGAAAATAAGCACCACAGCAGCGGCAACCATTAAAATTAAGGCAAGATCGACGATCAGATAGGGTAGGTGATGCTCCATAAAGTCATTTGCCCAAAAATACTAAAATCGACGTGCGTCTGCAAACCGAAACGAGTCAAATAGTGCAAAACCACAGACAAAAATTTGATATTCCGGATTTGAAAAAAAACGCTTTTATTGCGAATGAAAAAGAGATACAGAACTCTGCTCATTTCCGGTAAAAAGAATGTAAGTACCGCCTGAACTTATCTTTCCAAAATTCTTTCGCGCAGATCTTTTTCTACAGTTTTCGGACGTTCAATTGGAAATGTATTCGGAATGCTGATGATTTTATCTGTATCCGGTTTTTTTATCAGCATCGTATATTGCTCCGGATTTTCGGTTTTTTTATTGAGTATTCTGTTGGTCAACTCTTCTGTATTTCCATCAGATAGCAATCCTCTTAAAGATTCAGGAATGACGATGTCATGCTTTTTCGCTTGTGCAGAATCGCTGCGCTTTTCTTTGAATTTCTCCAGTGGTTCGAACTGGCCAAATACGAAACCGGAAAGAAGCAGGAAGGAAAAAGTCAGGATTTTCATCTTCTTTAATTTTTGTAAAGGTAGAAAAAATCGAATTTGAAAAAATCTCCGGATCTGCATCTATCATGATATTTCTCTAAAAAAAGAACGCTCCGGAATAATTTCCGAAACGTTCAATCAAAATATCAAAATCAATTAATAGTGACCTTTCGAGATGTAATGTGCAGCAATCTTTTCAGTTAATGCCACTACATTCGGTGTGTTTGTGTATTTCGTGATTCTTCTCAAGCCGGAAAGCTTCATTCTCTGCTCATCGCCCTCTGCGATGGATACGATTCCTTCTTTAGCCGCTGTGATGATCGCTTCAACTGCTTTGTAAAGGTTCAGTTGAGCCATTGCAGCTTCTACGGAATCCGGTGCGAAATGTTTCTCAGCTCTTAGGATTGCAGATTCTGCCATATAAATCTGGTTCAGAATTTCAGAAGCATTCAGTAGCAAGTGCTGCTGCTTTTCAATTTCAGTCATATATTTCTGAAGCGCTGCTCCGGAAACCATCAGGAATACTTTCTTCAGATTAGCGATGATTGCTTTTTCCTCAGACATATACGCTGAATAATCAGGCACTTCGAATGAAGGAATTCCCATCAGTTCTTTACCGATTGCCATTGCCGGAGAAAGAAGATCCAATTTACCCTGCATTGCACGTTTGATCAGCATTCCAACAGCAAGAAGTCTGTTGATTTCGATGGTTCCTTCATAAATTCTACCGATTCTCGCATCTCTCCACGCTGCTTCCATTGGTGCATCAGCAGAAAAGCCCATTCCACCGTAAATTTGGATGCCTTCGTCGGCTGTTTTCTGAGTAAGGTCAGAAACATAAACTTTCAGGATGGAACATTCCACTGCGAATTCCTCCACACCTTTCAGTTCAGCTTCCTGATGGTTCATTCCTCCTGCAACCAGTTCTGCAATTTTATCTTCCACATCTTTTGCACCACGGTAAGAACCTGCTTCAGAAACGAAAATTCCGGTCGCCATTTCAGCAATTTTCTTACGGATTGCACCGAAAGTTGAAATCGCTACCCCAAACTGTTTTCTTTCGTTAGCGTACTGAATGGAGTGGTTGGTGATTCTTCTCTGTCCGTCAAGGTTTGCTGCTGCAAGCTTGATTCTACCAACATTCAGGGCGTTCAGAGCGATTTTGAAACCGTTGTTTCTTTCACCCAATAAATTTTCAACAGGAACTTTCATATCGTTGAAGAAAACCTGACGTGTAGATGAAGAACGGATTCCCAGTTTGTGCTCTTCCTCACCGAATGTCATTGATTCAGGATTTTCAAGCTCGCTTCTGTTTACCACGAAACCGGTGATGTTTTTATCGTCATCAATTTTAGCGAAGAACGTGAACGTATCCGCAAAACCTGCGTTGGAAATCCACATTTTCTGCCCGTTGATAATGTAGTGTTTTCCGTCTTCAGAAAGTCTGGCTTTCGTTTTTCCGGAGTTTGCATCTGATCCTGCATCAGGTTCAGTTAAACAGTAAGCTCCGAATTTTTCTCCAGCGGCCAAAGCCGGAAGGTATTTCTGTTTCTGCTCTTCAGTTCCGTAAAGTAGGATAGGAAGTGTACCGATTCCGGTGTGCGCTCCGTAAGCAGTTGCCAAAGATCCGTTGGCTCCGGAAGCGATGTCGCAAGCCAGCATCGTGGTTACGAATCCCATTCCCAATCCGCCGTATTCTTCAGGAACAGCTACGCCTAAAACTCCCATTTCACCAAGTTTACGCATACATTCTTCAGTAAGTGCATAATCTTTGTTTTCGAAACGTTCGTTATGAGGAATTACTTCTCTGTCGATGAATTCGCGAATGGAATCGCGAAGCATTTTCTGTTCTTCGGAAAGTTCTTCCAGTGAAAAGATGTCGGCCGCCGGAGTTTCAGTAATCAGGAAATCCCCGCCGATCAGTGATTTTTTAGTTGTTGTATCGCTCATTTTTTTAAGATTTTAGATTTTGAGAGGAAAGAGAAAAGAGTAAAGACTTAGTAACTCTTTTCCCTAACTATGAATTTAAACCAGGGTTTTTTGAAATCCCGAAACCATTTTCTGTAATTCCGTGATTTGATTATCAAGTACTTCAACGTTTTCCTTTTTAATAAAATTTCTTCGTGAAGAAATGATGACTTGAGTCTGCATTTCATAAAGAGAACCCTGACTAATTTCCAGAAATCTGTTGAAATCCTTGTTTGAACTTCTGCTTGATCCTTCAGCAATGTTTGATGGTACAGATACTGCACATCTTCGAAGTTGTGACTTCAACCCAAATTCTTCTGATTTTGGAAAAGTTTCCGTTTCCTCATAAATATCAACAGCTAAATCAATGGATTTATTCCAAATGCCCAGGTTCTTGAAATTATGTTTCATCGGAATTCGGTTTTCGTTATTAGTCTATGTTCTTTTCTCTTTATTCTTTCTTCTCTAGAGAAGTTCAAAAATTGAAGCTGCGCCCTGTCCGGTTCCTACACACATTGTTACCATTCCGTACTTGTTGCCGCGCTTTCTCATTTCATCCAAAAGCTGAACAGTCAGTTTTGTTCCGGTACAACCCAGTGGGTGACCAAGTGCAATTGCACCTCCGTTTACGTTCACGATGTCTTTGTTAAGGTCAAGTTCTTTCTGAATGGCTACCGACTGAGAAGCAAAAGCTTCGTTCAGTTCAATCAGGTCGATGTCTTTCAGTTCAAGTCCGGCCTGTTTCAAAGCTTTTGGAATCGCGTAGATTGGACCCATTCCCATAATTCTTGGTTCAAGACCTGCAGCTGCGTAAGAAACCAGTCTTGCTTCCGGTTCCAGACCGAGTTCTTTCACCATTTCTTCAGACATTACCACTACGAAAGCAGCGCCGTCCGACATTTGTGAAGAGTTTCCGGCGGTAACCGAACCTCCGTTGGCGAAAACCGGACGAAGTTTTGCAAGACCTTTCAGTGAAGTATCTTTTCTTGGACCTTCATCAACCGTGAAATCGAATTTCTTAGTCTGCATTTTCTGGTTTTCATCCAGGAAGTTGTACTCCACAGGAATCGGAACAATCTGATTGGCAAATTTTCCTTCTTCCAACGCTTTCAGAGCTTTCTGGTGAGAATTGAATGCAAATTCATCCTGCTCCTCACGGGAAATTTTATACTGATTCGCCACGGCTTCTGCAGTGTAACCCATTCCCCAGTAATAATCAGGGTTTGATTTTGCTACATCCGTTTCAGGAACCGGTTTATAACCGCCCATCGGTATGTAACTCATTGATTCTGTTCCACCTGCAATGATGCAGTCGGCCATTCCTGCCTGAATTTTCGCAGAAGCAATAGCAATCGCTTCAGAACCGGATGCACAGTATCTGTTTACGGTAACACCAGGAACTTTGTCAGTCTGAAGTCCCATCAGGGAAATCAAACGCGCAACGTTCAATCCCTGTTCTGCTTCGGGCATTGCGTTTCCAACAATCAGGTCGTCGATTCTGTTTTTGTCTAACTGTGGCAGTTCGGCCATCAGCTTTTCGATAACGGTAGCCGCCATCACATCAGGACGTGTGAAACGCAGGGAACCTTTCGGTGCTTTTCCTACCGCTGTTCTGTATCCTTTAACTATATATGCTGTTTTTGACATTTTTATCTAAATATTTAGTGATTAGTTTCTCAGCGGTTTTCCATTCTGTAACATATACTGAATTCTCTCAAGCGTTTTTCTTTCACCGGTCAGCGATAGGAAAGTTTCTCTTTCAAGGTTCAGCAGGTATTGTTCTGTCACGACTGTCGGTTCGGAAAGATTTCCACCCACCATTACGTAGCCGAGTTTATCAGCGATTTTCTTGTCGTGTTCAGAAATGTAATTTCCGGCAAGCATCTGGTCGGTTCCAACGTAGAACATACCAAGAGCGTCCTTACCAAGAACGGTAACTTTCTGCTCGATTGGTTGCGTGTAACCCTGTTCTGCAAGGAGTTTCGCAACTTTTTTCGCTTCAGCGATCTGACGGTTTTTATCGACCACCACGATATCTTTGTGCTGCTCCAGAATTCCCATATCGTAAGCTTCGTAAGCGGAAGTCGCCACTTTACCCATTGCGATGTTCATAAAGGCGTCACGCAGACGGTTGGTCTTCACATCATCTTTGTTGAATTCGCGGGAAGTTCTCAAAGTCAGTTCTTTGGTACCACCACCGCCAGGAATTACACCAACGCCGGTTTCCACCAGTCCGATGTAAGTTTCAGCTGCAGCAACTACTCGGTCGGCGTGCATCGTCATTTCGCAACCGCCTCCTAAAGTCATTCCGAAAGGTGCAACCACCACAGGAACAGAGGAGTAGCGAACTCTCATCATTGACTTCTGGAAGTAAGCAATCGCCATATTCAGGTCGTCCCAATCCTGGTCAATCGCCATCATCAGAATCATTGCGAGATTGGCTCCTACAGAGAAATTCGCTCCTTGATTTCCAACAACAAGTCCGTCGTATTCTTTTTCTGCAAGATCGATAGCGCGGTTCAGTCCGTCAAGAACACCACCTCCAAGTGAGTTCATTTTGGAACGGACTTCAAAGTTGATGATACCGTCGCCCAAATCCTGAATCGCAGATTCGGAGTTGCTCCAAAGTGTTTTATCTTTTCTGATATTGTCGAGGATGATGAATGCATCCTGTCCCGGAATATCAGCGTAATCTGTTTTAGTTTGATCGAAGAAAATCTTGTGGCCTTTCTCGTTTACTTTGTAGAAAGATTCCACATTTTTCACCCAGTCAGAAACTTCGTATCCGGCTTCTTTAGCAAGCTCAATTCCTTTCTGAACGCCAACTGCATCCCAAATTTCGAAAGGACCGTTTTCCCATCCGAAACCTGCACGCATAGCATCGTCGATTTTGTACACTTCGTCGGAAATTTCAGGAACTTTGTGAGAAACGTACGCGAAAAGAGCACCAAAAGATTTTCTGTAAAGATCTCCGGCTTTGTCTTTTCCACCGATGAGAACCTTGAATCTGTCGATGGGCTTATCGATGTTTTTGGTCATTTCCAGAGTAGGGAAGCTGGATTTACCCTGAAGTTCGTACTCCATTGTATCCAGGTTCAGACCACGGATTTCTGATTTTCCTTCAGCGTTTTTCACTTTTTTGTAGAAGCCGCCATCCGTTTTGGAACCGAGCCATTTATTATCCATCATTGTCTGGATGTAATCTGGCAGTTCAAAAACATTATTGAAGTTATTGGCTTCGGCGCCACTTGCGTGAACACCTTTTGCCACCATCACCAAAGTATCGAGACCAACTACGTCTGCAGTTCTGAACGTTGCAGATTTTGGACGGCCAATTACAGGACCTGTAAGTTTATCGATGTCGGTTACATTCAGGCCAAGGTTTTTCACTTCGTGAAGAAGATTCATCATCGAGAAAACCCCGATTCTGTTGGCGATAAAAGCAGGAGTATCTTTTGCAAGAACGGTAGTTTTACCCAGCATTTTCTCACCGTTATCCATATAGAACTGTGCGATTTCCGGATCGGTGTCCTTGGTTGGAATTACTTCAAGCAAAGGAAGATATCTCACCGGATTGAAGAAGTGCGTACCTGCGAAATATTTCTTGAAATCGTCGCTTCTGCCTTCTACAAGCATATTAATCGGAATTCCGGAAGTGTTGGATGAAACCAAAGTTCCCGGTTTTCTGAACTGCTCAATCTTTTCATACACCGATTTTTTGATGTCGAGCCTTTCAACTACCACCTCGATGATCCAGTCGGTATTCTTGATTTTCGGCAGATCGTCATCAAAGTTTCCGATTTTGATTCTGTCGGCAAATTTCGGCGTGTAAAGCAGGGCAGGGCTTGCTTTTTTCAGTTTTTCAAAGTTTTCGGAAGCAATTCTGTTTCTTACGGCTTTGTCTTCTTTGGTCAGACCTTTTTTCTGTTCGGCTTCAGTCAGTTCAAAAGGCACGATATCCAGCAAAAGCACCTCTACACCAATGTTGGCGAAGTGCGCTGCAATACCGGAACCCATAATTCCTGAACCGAGAACCGTAACGTGTTTGATACGTCTTTTCATTTATTTTTTTGATTTGTTTTTTAGATTTTACTTAGGAGGTTTTATTCCTCTTGTTCAGTTCTACCGCAGTTTTCAGGATACAGTCCATCACTTCGGTGAAAACTTCCAGTTTTTCAATACTGAGTTTTTCGGCAACCGTTTTGTTAAAATTCACGACTACATCTTTAGATATTTCGCGGTGCTGCTGACCTTTTTCTGTCAGTTTAATGATAACTTCACGCTTGTCTGCAGTGGTTTTTTCCTTGTAGATATAACCGTTATCTTCCAGAAGCTTAATAATTCTGGTCAGCGAAGTTGGTTCGATCGCCATTTTCGGGCCCAGGTTGGTGCTCCGCGTTCCGTCTTTCGGGTCAATTTTCAGCAGTGTTAACGCCTGTACGGCCGTGCTGTCGTACTCTGAGGCCATTTCCGAGTACATCTTGGAAACTGCGAGCCAGGTCGATTTCAGTATCAGGTCAATCTCAATTTTGTCTTTGCTAGTTTTTGCCATTTATCTTTATAAATGTGTATATCCAAAAATATAAAATATTATGCATGCATAACATATTTCGAATGTTAAATATTTTATAACATTGATATTCAATCACTTAAAATTTATGATTCGCATAATACTATGCATGCATAGTATTTCTGAAAGAGGCTTAAAATGCTGAATCAGCGGGGTTTTGCAAGAATCTGAAGGATTTCCTCAAAATTCTGTGCTGTTTGCTGTTTTTTAACACCTGAAACCGACCAAAATCCTTCTGAAAATGTAAACTGAAGGTTTCCGAGGTCTTCACGGAAGTTTTTTTGCAGGAATGAAAAGAGGAGTTCCTTCTGCAAATCGGGGGCAATAATTTGCGGCGGAACAAACTCCGAATTGATATTGAAAAGCCGTGGAAGAGAAAGTTCCTCATGGCCGGAAATGACATCTTCGGCAATACCTGTGTAAAGTTTCTGATCTTTAATGTACCAGATTTTGTCTGCGAATTCTTTTGCGAGACGCCAGTCGTGCGACGAGTACAGAATCAGTTTGCCAAAATCCTTAGCGAGTTTTCGCAGCAGTTGGAGAATCATGATTTTATTTTCTTCATCGAGATGTGCGGTCGGTTCATCCAAAATGATAAATGGTACATTCTGAGCAAGTGCACGACCGATAAACGCTTTCTGCAGATTTCCGTCTGACAGTTTGTTAATCGTGAGATGTTTATATTGCGTTAAATCAAGGGAATCTATGATCTGTGAAACTTCGTTTTTGTCCTGTTCGGAAATCTCAAAATAATATGGGTAGTGAATATATTTTCCGAGAGAAATCAGATCTGTTACCGTAAAGTGTGATGGCAGATAGGATTTTGAAAATACCACCGCGATCTGCTCTGCAATCTGCTTTGCTGAAAGATTCCGGATGACTTTGCCGTCCAGGAGTATTTCTCCGTTCAGCAGTGGATTTTGGTTCAGGATGCTCTTAATCAGTGTAGTTTTTCCGACACCGTTGTTTCCGATCAGAACACCTACTTCACCGAGATTCAAAGAAGCATCAGCTCCATGAATTAATGGTGCTTTGTACCCGATAACCGTATTTTTTAAATCCAGAAACAACTTATGTTTATTGGTTTTTTCTGTTTAACAGCATGGTTAAAATCACCGGAATCCCGAACAGTGAGGTGATGACGTTCAGCGGAAACTGCGTCCATTCAGAAACTGTTGAGAAAAGTACCATAATCAGTATTCCCAAAATCATATTCAGTATCCATTGATGCCAGAGTTTTGATGGGTTATAAATCATTCTGCTGAAATGCGGAATCACAATTCCTATAAATAAAACAGGACCTAAAAACGCGGTCACCGAACCGGAAAGGAGAGAGGATGCAATAATGATCAGGTATTTCAGAGCTGTGAGATTCACGCCGAGACTCTGTGCATATTGTGTTCCGAGGCTGTTTCCAATTAAAGGTTTTATTGACCGGAAACTCAGGAAAAGTCCGGCAGCAACGATCAAAGTGAGAATGACGATCTGACTTCCGGTTACGGAATTATTGGCGCCGAAACTCCACAGGATGTAGTTTTTCAAACTTTGGTTGTCGGCATAAAGCTGCAGAATGGAAACGATGGCTCCTGCAAGTGCAGAAACAAGAAATCCGAAAATAATCAAAAATGATTTGTCCTGAAAGCGGTTTGAAAATGCAAGCAGTACCAACATTAATAAAACGCTGCCTGCCACCGCGGAAAAACTGAGGAAACTGTTTTGCAGAAATTCCGGGAAGACTGCGTCCTGAGCCAGAAAAATATACAGGGCAACGCTTAAGCTCGCAACAGATGTAATCCCAAGAACAGAAGGGCCTGCCAAAGGATTCTGAAAATATTCCTGAAGCAGAAAACCGGAAGTCGGGATGGAAACACCGGCCATCAGCATTGCCAGTACCCGGTTGATACGCAACTCTGCGATCTCCGAATTCGCGGTCGCTGAGATGAAGTCCTGAAAAGTCAGTTCCAGAAAACCGGTGTTCAGGTTGAGCCAGATCAGCGCAAGTGCCGTTAACCCAAGCAGAATCGACAGGCTTTTGAAACTGATGGTAATTCTAGTCAACTCCGGCTGTAATATTGGTGCTGTCTGCAATGGTTGTGTCACCGTTTTGTGGTGCAGCAGAAATGAAATTGGCTAATTTACGGTCGAGTTCGCTTTTCGTCATCATTCCGATGGTTTCGTCAACCTGTTTTCCTTTACGAATGTGTGTATAAGGGATAGAACTTCCGTCCCATTCTGCAAAATTCTGACTGAAATAATCCGGGGTAAGCGTCATTGCATCGAGCAAAACGATGTTTTTAGTCAGTCGCTGCGTTTCTGCAAATTCCTTCACTTTGGTTGGCCAGTCCTCTTTATCATCAACACTTACAAACGTAAATTTTACGGGCTGGTTGTGAAGTTCAGCCATTTTTTCCTTGAAATGCGGAATTTCCCGCATGCAGGGTCCGCACCAGGTTGCAAAAAAATTGGTTACATACACTGTATCATGCTGTTTTTCAGCTAATAAAGTGGAAAGT
>JAEWOM010000025.1 GCA_023399675.1 Bacteroidota bacterium | reverse complement strand
TCCACGCTTTATATTTTGGTATGAAGATTGTCATACAGAAATCTGGCTTACAGACCGTTAAATTGACTAATTTTGTATATAAATAATTAAAAAAATGATGAAAAATTTTATTACAGGTGCTGCTTTTCTGCTGATTTCAGCAGGTGGATCAATGCTGTATGCACAAAGTGCTGCAGAAATGAAAAAACAGATTGAAACTCTTAAACTGCAGACGGAAATTCTGAATAAGAAAATTGACCTTGAAAATGAAAGGACAAAAAACGAAAAACTGAAGAACAACGCAGATAAAATCAATGCGAAAGCCGACCGCAGGACAGGAAATTATTCATCGTCAGACGATCCGAGCGCAACGGCTAATGACGCAAAAAATGCGGCTAAACTGCTGAAAGAAACAGAATCTGCAAACCGCGACCTGCAGCGCAGTGCTACAAGAATGGTGGATCTTACTGCAGATATCCAGAAACTGCAGATAAAACTGGACAGACAGCCTTACCAGGTGGAGATCACCAGGAAATAAAATATAACGGTGTAAACCTTAATAATGCAGAAAAGGCCCGTCCGGCAAGGACAGGCCTTATTTTTTTTGCAGATTAGAATTAAGAATACAGTTTCTCAATTTTATCCGTAAGCGCAGACATAAAGTTTTGCAAAGGCTTTTCCACCATCATTTTGATAAATGGATTGAACTTGCCTTCAAAAAACATCTGTGCTTCGGTTTCTGCTGCAGAAAGCGCATTCAGGTGTGTTGCCAGTTCAAAATCCAGGCTGGAGCTCGCTGACCTCAGAACTGCTTTGTTTTCCGTAATTTCCCCAAGTTTCAGTGCAATTTCAGGCATTCCTTTGAGTGCAAACTTGAATCCGTCTGAAATCGCTTCGAATTTCTGCAATCCGTCCGGCATCAGCTGTTCATAATTCAAAGGATTTTTCAGAAGCTCCACGATTTCTGCGACAGGCTTATTAAGGATGATTTTTCTTCCTTCTAAATTCATTTTTATACTTTTGTGCAAATTAGTGCTGCAAATGTATAAAGTTTTTGTGAACGAGAAAAAACTCACACTGTCGAGGTTCCCGGAGGAAATCGAGAAAAGCATGAGATTCGAAGGTTTCGCAACTTTAGAAATAGCAGTGGACCTTCTGCAGAATACTTCCTGCCCCACAATGAATGTTTACGGAGAAAATCTGGAGGAAATGTGGGAAGATTTCACCCACATGTTCCGTGTTATTGAAGCTGCGGGCGGCATTGTAACCAACAGCAATAACGAAACCCTCTTCATAAAACGTTTGGGGAAATGGGATCTACCTAAAGGCAAAATTGAAGCGGGCGAATCACTCGAACAGGCTGCACTTCGCGAAGTGGAAGAGGAAACCGGTCTGCATTCGCTTATTCTGGAAGGATTTATCAACAATACTTTTCATATTTATACCGAACGGAACGGTAACAGAGTGCTGAAAATCACCTATTGGTTCAGTATGAACTGTGTGGGAGACGAAAAAGCAATTCCGCAGGAGGAAGAAGGCATCACGGAAGTAAGCTGGAAAACTGACAGCAGAATTCTCGACGAAGTTTTTCCGAGTACTTTTGAGAATATCAAACTTATTCTGAATGAAGTCTGGGAAAAGAAACCCTGACCGGTATCACCATCTTTTTCTTCTCATGTAAAGAAAGGTTAACACCACAATTAAACCCATAAAACCAAGCGTAAACCAGTATCCGTGCTGCAGTTCAAGTTCCGGCATTACGCGGAAATTCATACCGTAAACACCGGCAACAAAAGTAATCGGCAAAAAATAAACGGAATACTGCGCCAGAACTTTCATTACCTGATTGGCCTTCTGATCACTGAGCGCCAGAAACATTGAGATCAGGTTGGTTGCCTGTACATTCAGGTGGTCGAAATCTGAAAGAACATCACGATACTTATCGCGCATATCCGTAATTTCTGCATTGCTGAGGTTGAGATTTGAGAATTTTTCGGTCCAGTCGTGCGACATATTCAGAATACGCGTATTCATCGCCGATTTCCTTTTCAACCGGTACAGGCGTCGAAGCTGACTGCTCGAATTGGAATTTTTCAGAAAAATCTCATTTTCCATCCGGTCCATTATTTCCAGCAGGTTCTGTGATTCGTCATCGAAAGATTTAATGACTTTTAATGCGAGCCTGAGCGCAATCTGATCGCAATTAATATCCGTTTTCAGTTCGGCCAGGTCGGCAAGTGTTTCAATAACGCTGCGGTTTTTCAGGCGGTGAACCGTAATGATTTTTCCGTCCAGCAGGAAAATTCCGAGTTTGGAGGAAACGTCGCTGATGCTGTTCAGTGTGGACCGTTCCAGGTCGGTATTTTCGCGAAGCAGAAAAAAATGAAGGCCGTCTGCTTTTTCATATTTTGGCAGGTGATTGGGATCTATGGTGTCCTCAAGCAGAAGATCATCAATATGGTATTTTTCATGCAGCTGGTGCAGATCTTCCGCACCGGGACTTTCCACATCAATCCATTCGTAGCACTGATTATTGAATACTGTTTTAATCCCCATTGCCGAAAATTCTCCTTTTTTTAATCTTAAGACTTAAATAGTAATATATTTGCCAAAATTAATAAAAACTTATGTTCAAAAGCGTAATCAAAGGATGCGGACATTATGTGCCCGAAAACGTCGTTACCAACGATGATTTAGCGCAGAAAATGAAAACAAGTGACGAATGGATTACGGAACGGACCGGAATCAAGGAAAGACGTCACCGCAAAAACAGGCATGATGCTGAAGAAACCACCGCGCTACTGGGTTTTAAAGCTGCAGAATCAGCCATCGCCGATGCCGGGCTTACGAGTAAGGACATCGATTACATCGTGTTCGCCACGCTTTCGCCGGATTATTTTTTTCCGGGTTGTGGCGTACTTTTGCAGGAAATGCTGGGCTGCGACACCATCGGTGCGCTGGATGTGCGAAACCAGTGTTCCGGCTTTATTTATTCTTTAAGTGTTGCCAATGCATTTATTAAAGCCGGTATGTATAAGAATATACTGGTGGTGGGTGCAGAAATTCATTCTTTCGGACTCGATTTTTCTGATGAAGGACGAGGTGTTTCAGTAATTTTCGGAGATGGAGCAGGAGCCGTTGTGCTTACCGCTTCGGAG
The DNA here is from genome assembly GCA_023399675.1 of Bacteroidota bacterium. Lineage (GTDB taxonomy): Bacteria > Bacteroidota > Bacteroidia > Flavobacteriales > Weeksellaceae > JAEWOS01. The sequence goes on along the minus strand of JAEWOM010000025.1, from coordinate 1,651 downwards.
AATGAAAATGATGGCGATATTCTGTCTTGCAACATGCATTCCGAAGGAAAATATGCCGAAGAACTTGCTGTGCTTTTTCCCGGTACAAAAACCGGATGGAGCGACACCGTCATTCATTATCCGGATATGCTGGAATCAAAAGATATTTATCCGTACATGAACGGAAATTTCGTTTTTAAACATGCAGTTACCCGTTTTCCGGAATGTATTATGGAAGCATTGAATGATGCCGGAAAAACGCCACAGGATATTAATCTGCTGATTCCGCATCAGGCAAACCTACGGATCTCTCAGTTTGTTCAGCAGCAGATGCAGTTGCCGGATGAGAAAGTATTCAACAATATTCAGAAATACGGAAATACGACCGCAGCGTCGATTCCTTTGGCTTTGTCAGAAGCAGTAAAAGAGGGCAGGATGAAGCGTGGTGATCTGGTTTGTCTTGCGGCTTTTGGCAGCGGATTTACCTGGGGCAGCGTGGTTCTGGAGTATTAATAAAAGTACAATGAAAAAAGAGCAGGAAAAACTTTCTGCTCTTTTTTTTGTCATTAATTCTATTGCTCTTCCTGATATTCCGTAACGGCTTCCCAAAAATCTTCCTGCAATATAGCTGTTGCCTGAGACAGCTGTGCAAGTCCCTGGAGATTGTTAATCAATTGAGGATCAGTCATCTGCAATGGAATATCCATGTCGTCAGTAATCAGCACTTTACCGCGGGAAGTATCTTGAATATTTGATTCTGAATAAGGTATTTTTCGAAAGAAATTAGCTGAATTAACCTCTGTGTTTTCGGGGAAAATCACAATTCCGCCCGGGGTAACTGTAGACCAGGCCAGCTCCGGAATTTCAGCCGCATTTTGATCAATATAGAGAATGGAAGGTGCAAACTGCGCAACCTCGTCCGGTTCGGCAGAATATATGATGTCAAAATCATCGGTGCGGTCTTCATTGAATTCTTTCATCAGTTTTTCGAAAAACCGGTGCAAATTACTGTTCGCCGAAAAAAGTGCGATTCTGGTTTTTTCAGCGCTCACTGGTTTGAAGTGTAGAGGTGTTTTGTGGAACGTTCTTATCGATGATGAGGCGGAAAGTATCGGTGATGTTTTTCCATTTTTTCATGTCTTTCTGCATAATGAAACTCGCATCGGATTTACTGGCCGCATTGGGACCGACATTCACCTTGATGATCGTCGCGATATTGTCGTACACTTTCTGGTAATCTTCCTGAATCATCCTGAAGTTATTGTCGGAAAGCGATTTCTCAATCATTTTTATATCGGCGTCAGTCACTTTAAAGTCCTTCTTGATGTTTTTTCCCTGACCTTCGAAAGAATAGTGTGCATTTTTTCCTTTGATCAGAAAATTCTCGTACACGGGTGCATAACCTCCGGAACGCGAATAACTGTAATCGAAATCCGAATATTTTTTCTGGGAATTACATGCAGTAAGTATGATAAGCAGCAGTACGCCGACAATTTTATTAATCATAAATTTTTTCTTTACTGTTCGTTTGCTTCCAGTTGCTTCCTGGTTTTCAGCTCATTTTCGTAATCATGGAGCAGGTTGAAATCTTCTGTCTGCTCTATTGCTGTCATAATTTTTTTCAGAATCTGCGTTGCATTTTCGGTATCGTAATCAATTTCCAGCGGTTTTT